>NZ_JAUZVK010000012.1:0-166647 GCF_031844505.1 Gordonia sp. AC31 | reverse complement strand
CATCGACCCCCGACGCCTGCCCCGACCCGCTTACAACCGACGCACCATGCGACTCGACGACGCCCTCGTATAACTGCCCCGCGCAGACCAGACCCTCCGGCGTCGACACCCCGGCGCCACACGACCTTTGACAACTCCACAGTGTGAGGCGATCCCGGCGGGGTCAGTGCCCGGCAAAGGCCTCCGCGAGCCACCAGGCGCCGCCGTCGTCGGTGATCTTGGCGTCGATGACGAGAGGCCCGGAAGGTTCGGGTGAGGGCAGCGAGGCGACCCAGTCCCGTACCTCGTCGAGGTCGTCGAGGCCGGTGACCGTCACGCCCGTCGCGCCGTGTCCACGGGCGATCGCGGCGATGTCGACCTCAGGGAACGTCACCGTCGTCATGTCGGCGTCGCCGAAGTGGTGCACCTCGGCCCCGTAGGCGGAGTCGTTGTAGACGATCACGACCAGCGGCAGTGCCAGACGTACGGCGGTCTCCAGTTCGGCTATGGCCATGAGGAATCCGCCGTCGCCGGTGCCGAGGACCGGGACCCTGTCCGGTTGCGCGAACGCCGCGCCGATGGCCGTCCCGAGGCCCAGCCCGATCGACTGGAAGGCCTGAGTGAAACAGAAGCCGAACTCGTCTGGCACGGACAGATGCGTCGACGGATAACCCATGAAGTTGCCGGAGTCGATGGAGACGACGCGGTCGGCGGGCAAGATCTCGTCGAGCGCGATGGTCAGTGCCCTCGGATCGACCCGGCCGGCGGTCACCTCGCCGGTGACGGGGACGTCCTGCCACCTCGATGACACCGAGATCCGTTCCCTGACTTCCTCGGTGCGATAACCGGTGGGGCCGCCATCGGCCGCGAGGATCGTGTGCACATCCGTCGCCGTTGCACCGCAGTCGCCGACCACCCCGAGGTCGATCGGGCGATGCGCGCCGATGGCGTCGATGTCGACGTCGACCTGCACCACGGTCGTGTCCGTGCCGATGAGTCGGCCGTGCCGCATCGTCCACATGTTCAGGGCGCAACCCCATCCGACGATGAGGTCGGCGTCGGCGATCAGCTCGGCGGTGGTGGGGGAGGAGAAGCCGCCGGAGATGCCCAACGAGAACGGGTTTCCCGCGAACAGGCCGTTCGCGACCGCCGACGTCGCCACCAGCGCACCGGCGGCCTCGGCCAGGGCCGCGATTTCGGGACCGGCGGAGCGCGCCCCTCGGCCCGCGACGAAGACGGGACGCCGCGCACCGCGGATCGCATCGGCGAGGCGGGCCGCCGACCGGGTGTCGGGACGCGGCCGCGGCGGTTCGACGGAGAGCTCGACAGGTCCCTCGAAACCCGCTGCGGCGGCGGCGATGTCGATCGCGACGTGCAGAACGACCGTCCGGCGCTGGGTGACCGCGGTGCGGAAAGCGCGGGTCACATCCGCCACCACCGTGCCCGGTCCGTAGACGCGGTCGTTCACGGCGCCGACGCTCGCGGCGAGCGCCTCCTGGTCGATGCGGAAGTTCGACCGCAACGCCGACGCGGGTGCATCGGCGGTGAGCACGATCATCGGCGTGCGGCTCTTGGCGGCCTCGGCGATGCCGGTCATCGCGTTGGTGAGCCCACAGCCCTGGTGCACCGACAGCACGCCCACCCGTCCCGACATCCGCGCATAGGCGTCGGCCATGCTGGCCGCGCCGCCCTCGTGGCGGGCGGCGGTGAACGAGACACCGCCGGCCCGAAGGGCGTTGGTCAGCACGAAGTTCCCGCTGCCGACCACACCGAAGGCATGGCCGACGCCGAGATCGGCGAGAACGCGGCCCGCGACGTCGGCGACCGTCGGGCCGTAGCGGCCGGGTGCCGCCATCAACTCTCGACGATCGCCAGCACGCGCGACGGACTGCCCGTGCCGCCGACGATCGGCAACGGACTCACGACGATCACCGCGCCGGTCGGCGGGAGCGAGCCGAGGTTGCGCAGCGAGGTCAGCCCGTACTTGTCGTTGCCCAGGAAGTGGTAGTGCACCGGGAACGCGGGATCGAAACCGCCCGCGAGACCTGCGTCGACGCCGACGGTCTCGACGCCGAGGCCGGTGATCTCGCGCTCGGTGGCCAGCCACTGCGCGCACTCCACCGACACCCCGGGGGTGTGCGACCCGGTGTCGTCGGCGTTGAGGAACTCGGCTTCGGAGCCGCCCCGCGACTCCCAGCCGGTCCGCAACAGCAACCAGGTGCCGGCGGTGAGGCGACCGTGTTCGGTCTCCCAGGCCTCGACCTCGGCGACGCTCAGGAGATGATCCGGGTCGTCGGCGACCTCATCGGTCAGGTCGAGGACGGCCGCCGGGCCGATCAGCCGTTGCACCGGGATCTGCGAGACGTCGTCCCCGTCGCGTCCGCTGATCCAGTGGATCGGTGCGTCGAGATGGGTGCCGATGTGCTCGCCGGTGTGAATGTTGTTGTGCCGCCAGTACGGTCCCGGCTCGTTGTAGGCGCTCACCTCTTCGAGTCTGAAGTCGATCAGGTTCGCGAACGGGGCGGGCAGTCGCAGCGCGGGCGTCGCCGCACTGAGCGGGGTCGTCAGGTCGATGACTCGCAGGGAGCCATCGGCCAGACCGGCGACAAAGCTGGCCAACCGGTCGGACGTCGTGGAGTCGGCCACTACTTGCGCGCTCCGCGCCAGTTCATGCCCCAGCCGTACGCCTCGTCGACCTTGTCCTGTGCCCCGCGGATGTAGCGCACCTCGCGGTTGAGAACCAGCTCGCCACCACGGTTCTCGAACAAGGCGATCGCGCACGAGAGCGCCGACTGATCCGCTTCGTCGAGCCGGACCTCGATCTCCGGGCCGTTGGCCGGGAACAGGGTGACGACGCCGTTGGCGCCGGCCCAGTTCGGGGTGCCCTCGTAGATGTAGGCGAAGATCAGGATCCGCCGGATCCGGTCGGTCGCGGAGAGGTCGATGTACATGTTCTCGCCGCCGGAACCCGACCGGTCGTCGCCGTCGAGGTAGATGATCGGTTGTCCGTCACGGGGCGCCCGGAACGAGTTGCCCAGGGCCTGCACGATGCCCTTGCTCCCGTCGGTGAACTCCCACAGGCAGGCGAGGTCGAGGTCGATACCCTGCGCCTTGCGGAAGAGCCCGCCGCCCTTGGAGTTCGACGTCCAGCTCAGATTGACACGCACTTGACCGGAGGTCGCACCCTGCTTGCTCAGCGAGATGCTCGGCGCCGACTTCGTGAGGGTGATCTTCGACAGCGAGACCGGCGGCGCGGGCGGCTGCTGACCGTAGCCCGCGGGGGTGGGCGGTTGCTGGCCGTAACCCGCGGGAGCGGCCGGGGGTTGGGCGGGCGGCTGCGGCGGCTGGGCCTTCGGACGCTTCGTGTAGTCGATCCCCATCTCGGTTCCTCATCTCGTCGTGGTGACATCGTCGTCGGGTGCGATGATCGGACGGCGAACACACACTCGCCGCAGGTGTTGGCGCCCAGCGTAGTGGACCATCGTCAGCGGCCGGTGTCCGTTGCCGGGGCGTGAGCCCGCGCGGACGGACCGAAACTCGATGCGACGTCGAGCTGCCCCTGCGGATTCCGGCGGCAGCTGGCCACGGCGACATGGCACGGACGTGGGACGTTCGCGGGGATCGGGTAGCCGTCGTCGATCTGGTACCGGGTGTTGGTGATCTTCGACGCGACCGCCGCCGGGTCGGCGGGGTGTTCCGGAGCGGCATCCGCCCGAATGACCACCATCGCTTCGGTGACACCGGCCGGCCACTCGAAGCGCACGGTGTCGGCGTCGACGCGGACCGCGGTGATCGGCGGCGGGTCATCCGGATGGGGGGTCGCCGGCGGCTGCGGCGCTGTGGTCGCCGGAGCGGGCGCGGCCGGGACGGGGGTGGCGTCGGAGCGGGCGGGGGCGGACTGGCTTCCGGCCAGCACGGCGGTGACCTCGTACACCGGCGGCACCGGGTCGGGCCGACTGCCGTCGGAGAGTTCGGTCCCTGCGGTGCGGCCGAGCGTCCGGGTCGACCCGTCGAACCCGATGCGCACGACGCGGTAGGTCACCGACTCCGTCGCGGACGGATCCCAGGAGACGGTGATCGCACCACTCTCGGCGACGAACCGGACGTTGCGCGGCGGCTCCACGGTCAGCACCGTTGCCGCCGAGTTGAGGCCCTCGTGATCGGTGATCCGAAGTCGCATCACGGCAGCGGCGGTGAGGCTCGCCGGGTTGCTCGCGGATGCCGACCGCGCGATCTCGCCCGCCTGGGCGACGATGTCTCGCGACGCCTCGAGGCGGGCCTGGAGCGACCCGCCCGAGTCGGGAAGACGGTCGATGTCCCGGGCTCGCCGGAACACGTCCTCCAGCAGTTCGAGCGCCGCGACGTGGCGCATCTCGTCCGCGAGGTCCCGGGCCCGGCGGGAGTCCGCCACCGCCTGCGCGATGACCCGTTCGACCTCGTCGGCGACCGCCGCGATCTGCCGGAGCGCCGCGGCATCGTCGCCGGCTCCGGCACGCGCATCGGCGATGGCCGCGCGCGCCCGGACGGGCAGGCCGTCGCGCAAGGCCGCGCGGGCGGCGCGGAGATCGTTCTCCCACAACCGCTTCGGCGGCGTGGGTGGCTCGGCCGACGGCGGGGGGCCGGCCGACGGCGGGGGGCCGGCCGGTGGGCTCACGGCTGCTCCGAATTCGGCGGCGAGTCCGGCGATCACGGTGCGCGCATCGCGTGTGCCGAGTCCGCGGGTGCGGGCCTCGTCGAGCAGGAACTCATGGTCCTGCGCACCCAGTTCGTCCTCGACCAGGACCGCGGCCCGGACCCGTGGTCGGAGATGGTCGGTCACGGCGTCAACGACCGATTGCCGATACTCCTGCGCCAGCACGGGATCGGAGAGCAGGACGTCGTGGACGTGGACCAGCAGCTCGTCGAGGACCGCGCGGAAGCGGCCGGCGGCGAGCTCACGGGCTCGTTCGTTGAGCGCGACGGCCCGCGACTCGATGACGCCGCGATCGGCGGCGGCGTCGGTGTCGAGGTGTAGCAGGGTCAGGAGCGTCGGGGTGGGATCGCCGTCGCGGAGTCGGTCGAACTCGGCGAGCAGGTCGGCGATCTGACCGCGTTGCTGCGCCGACAAGGACACCCGCGGCGGCGCGGGTTCGGCCGACGCGGGCGGGGCGTCGTCGACGATGCGATGACGCCGCAGTCGGGTGTCGATCTCGGCCGGATCGAGGCCGCCCATGGCGCCGATCTCGTCGAGCCCGGCGCGCTTGGATCTCGGGATTCCGCCGTAGCGCTCGTTGAGCCGCGCGATCGCGTTGTCGAGGAGTTCGAATCGCTGCTGATCGCGCAGTTCGCGTCGGGTGCTCACCGCACGAGCCTCGGCGATCCGACCGGTCTTGTGCCGCAACGGCGCCGACCGCTCGTCGTGTTCGGCAACCAACCGGGCCACCAGGATGCGGTACTTCGGGTGGTCGCGTTGCTTCTGCCAGAAGGCCCACACCTCGTCGAGTCGGGCGGCCACCGCGGCGTCGTCGAGTCGCTCGGCCTCCTCGATCGGGAGGTCATACAGTTCGAACGAATCCGATTCGCTCGGGCCTCCGCGCTTCTCGACCGCGGCGAGCACACGTTTGCGATAGTCGTTGCCGACAAACGGTTCCATCAGGTCTCTCTCCTCCGGCGGAGGCCGTCAGTGGTCGCGGCGCCGGGAGCGGTGGACCTGATCGAGTTCGCGCTCGACCTCCGATTTCGACAGCGAGGCACCGGTTTTGGCCGACAATGTGAGCGGAATCTGCGCATCGACGTGGAAAGCGGTGACGTGCAGGACGCCGTCGAAGGCCATCTCGAAGGTCACCGACACCTCGCTGCCCTCGTCGTATCCGGGCGGGATGTCGGTGATCGCTCCTTCGATGAGGACCTTGGCGTCCTCCGGTCGCGGGGAGGCGGCCTGCCCCTGCTGTTCCAGCACGACCAGCTCGATGCGGGACTGGTCGCGTCGCATGGTCCCGAACGACCGTCGCACCCGGATCGGGAGCGTCGAATTCCGCTGGACCAGCCAGCTGGCCTCCAGTTCGCCGTTGTGGCCGTTGACCGCCAGCACCCCGAAACCGCGGGAGACCACTGTGTCCACGACGACCTCGAGCATGCGGCGGACACTGCTGACGGGCAGCGCGAACGCGTGGGCGACCCGGGTGCAGGACTCGTCGAGGTCGGCCGGTGCGACGCCGTCGAGACCGCGGTCCTCGCGCAGGCGTCCGCGGGTCGTGAGGTCGGCGCGGACGAGTCGTTCGATCTCCAGCTTCTCGCCGTAGATCGCTGCCCCGCGGGCGACAGCGAGGTCGGGGTCGTTCAGTTCCGGTGTCGTGCCCAGTGCGGCGGCGAGTTCCCGCGCGACCATCGGCATCCGCGACGAACCGCCGACCAGCAGGACACGGTCGACGGCTGACACGCCTCGGCGTTCGGCGGCGGCCAGGCATGACCGGGTGAGTTCGACGGTCCGGGCCAGCAGCGGACGGGTGAGTTCCTCGAGTTCGGCCCGGGTGAGCGTGATGACCGACCGGGCGCCGTCGTGGGCGACGATGACCGAGGTCGAATCCGACTCGGTCAGTTCGTGTTTGGCGCGCTCCGCGGCGAGGATGAGCGACTGCGAGCCGGCCGAGTCGTCGAGCGGGTCCTCGGCGTCGGGGTGTTCGGCGCAGAACGTGCGCGAGAGGTGCAGCGCCAACCGCTCGTCCCAGTCGGCACCGCCGAGCTGGTGATCGCCGTCGACGGCGAGCACGGTGATCCGGCGGTCGGCGAGTTCGATGACCGTCGCATCGAAGGTCCCGCCGCCGAGGTCGTAGACCAGGACCGTCTCGTCGGGTGTGCCCTTGGCCAGCGGGTCGGTCAGGCGGCTGAAGCCGTAGGACAGAGCGGCGGCGATCGGCTCGGACAGGACCCCCGCGACCTCGAGGCCGGCGTACGTGCCGGCCTGGATCGTCGCGCGCCGCTCCTCGTCGCCGAAATAGGCGGGCACCGTGATCACGGCGCGCTCGACCTGCTCGCCGGCGAACGCGGCGTCGGAGATCAGCGACTTGAGGATGAGTGCCGAGATCGCCGGCGCCGACCACGTCTGGCCGTGCGCGACGAAACGCCACTGGGCATCGCCCATCCGCCGCTTCACCAGGCTGCAGACGTTCTCCGGGTCGAGCCTGGCCTGCCGGCGGGCCCCCTCGCCGACGACGTGATCCGTCGGCGACGTCAGCAACACCGTCGACGGGGTGGTCGGTGCGCCGGTCAGTCCGACGATCACCTCCGGGCGGCCGTTGGCGTCGATCTTCGCCAGCGCCGAGTTGGTGGTTCCGAGGTCGATCCCGATTACGCCCACGACCGGGGATGCTAGCAGCGCAGACGGTCTCGCCGGTGCCGGACGATCGGCCGGTGGAGTTGATTACGCTGGCGGAATGACGTCTCCGGAGGGTGATGTGCCCGAGCGAATCGACGGGCTCGCGCAGTTGGGCGAGCAGGTGTCCGACCTCGCCCTCGTGGTTGCGCGGCAGACCAGGACGATCGAGCGGCTCGTCGACGCCGCCAGATCCCCGGCCGCCGCGGCCGGGGCGGACACCGCCCTGCTGGTCGACCTCTTCGCACTCCACACCGACGCGGCGACGTGTGCGGTCTCGGCGTCGGAGGCCGACCGGCCGGCGTTCGAGCTGCTGCGCGCCGGACTGGAACGCCTCATCGTCGGCCGCGGGGGAGCGGTCGTCGCACCGCCGGCCGGGACCGACTTCGATGCCCGCACCATGGAGGCGGTCGACGTCCATCCGACCGACGACACCTCCGCGGACCGCACCGTCGCCGAGCTGCTCCGTCCCGGGCTGGTCGTCGGCGAGCGCTCGGTCCGGCCGGCGGCAGTGGTGGTCTTCCGGAGCGGTCAGTCCTCGGGAGACAGTGTCCGCCAGAGGAACTCGTAGGCCAGGGCCGATTTGAACGCGGCCTGCTTGTTGTCCGCCGCGCCGCCGTGGCCGCCCTCGATGTTCTCGTAGTACTGCACGTCGTGACCGGTTTCCTCCAGGCGGGCAACGAGTTTGCGCGCGTGACCGGGGTGGACGCGATCGTCGCGGGTCGACGTCGTGACCAGGATGGGCGGGTATGTCGCGTCCGCGTCGACGTTCTGATAGGGCGAGAACGGCTTCATGAACTCCCACTGTTCGGGGTCGTCGGGGTCGCCGTACTCGGCCATCCACGACGCCCCGGCCAGCAGGAGGTGGTAGCGCTTCATGTCGATGAGCGGGACCTGGCAGACCAGAGCGCCGAACAGCTCGGGATAGCGCGTCAGCATCACTCCCATGAGCAACCCGCCGTTGGAACCGCCCTGGGCGCCCAGCTGTGACGCAGTGGTGAGTCCGGTGTCGACGAGGGCACGCGCGACGGCGGCGAAATCCTCGTACACCTTGTGCCGTCCCGCTTTCTGCGCCTGGGTGTGCCACGACGGGCCGTATTCGCCGCCGCCCCGGATGTTGGCGATGACGTAGATCCCGCCGCGCTCGATCCAGCTCTGCCCGGCGATCGCGAGATAGCTCGGGGTGAGGGCGTTCTCGAATCCGCCGTAGCCGTAGAGCAGCGTCGGTCCCTGGGACACGTCGCGCCGACGCACCACGAAGTACGGCACCTGCGTGCCGTCGTCGGACGTCGCGAAGTGCTGCTCGGCGGTCACCGCGTCGGAGTCGAAGAACGCGGGGCTGTGTTTGATGACCTCCGGAGCCCGGCCGCTCTGGCCGTGGAGCAGACTCGGCGGATCGGTGAACGACGTCGCCGACCAGAACACCTCGTCGCTCTCGTCGGGATCGGTGTCGAGGACCGAGACCGTGGCGAGGTCGGGCAGACCCGGCATGTCCACGGCCTGCCAGGTGCCGAGTTCGAGTACCTCGACCCGGGTGTGCACGTCATGCAGCTTCACGATGATGAGATGCGTACGCGTGTAGGCGTAGTCGACGAGGCTCGTGTGCGCATCGGGCGCGAAGAGCACGGCCGCGTCGCGGTCGCCCGCCCGGTAGGCCTCGTAGTCGAAGGCCAGCAGTGTGCCCGGTGCGTGCGCGGTGCCGTCGATCTCCCACTCCGATCGCGTGAGCACCAGCAGCCAGTTCATCCGGACCCCGGCGTGCGCGTCGGTGGGCACGTCGAGCAACTCGGGGCGGCCGTCGCGCAGTTCGTAGTCGAGTGAGTTGAAGAAGTCGGTGGCGCGACCGACGAAGTGGCGTTCGAATCCCGGTGTGCTGTCGTAGCTCGCCCGCACCGACACGTCCCCGGTCTCGCCCGCGAAGACCGTCACGGCATCCGACAGCGGGGTGCCGCGCGTCCAGCGCTTGACGATGCGGGGGTAGCCGGAGTCGGTCAGCGAGCTCAGCCCGTCCGGTTGCACGCCGAAATCCGTTCCGACGTAGACGGTGTCACGATCGATCCACCCGACGTCGGATTTGTTCTCCGCCAGCTCGAAGCCGTCGGCGACCCAGGTGCGCGACGGGATGTCGAACTCACGGACCACGGAGGCGTCGGCGCCGCCGCGCGAGAGGGAGATCAGCGCGCGCTCGTACTCGGGGCGCAGTACGGAGGCGCCGGCCCACACCCAGTTCTCGTCCTCGGCGCGTGCGAGTTCGTCGACGTCGATGAGGACATCCCAGTCGGGGGTGTCGGTCACGTAGGAGTCGTACGTCGTACGACGCCAGAGACCACGCGGGTTGGTCGCGTCGCGCCAGAAGTTGTACAGGTACTCCCCGCGGCGACGCGCGTAGGGGATGCGGTCGTCGGTGTCCAGGGCGGCAAGCGTTGCGGCCTCCAACTCGCGGAAGCGTTCCGACGACGTCAGCGCCGCCACCGTGGGCTCGTTGTGCGCGCGCACCCAGGACAGCGCGTCGTCGCCGGTGACGTCCTCCAGCCACAGGTACGGGTCGGTGTCGGACGTGGGGGCGTCGTAGCCGTGCTCGGTCATGGCGTCCAAACTACGCGGGCGGCCGTCGCGACCGTGCTCCGCGCAGGAGCGCTCACGGTGTCGGCCCCGGCAAAACGCCCACTACAGGTTGTCCGCGCGGGGTATCGTGACGCAGCGACGTCGAGGAGACCCCCATGGCCACTGCCCATTCCGTTCCCGCCCGCTGTCCCGGCCATGAACCCCCACGGACGTCGCGATGGGCCCGCCTCTCGATGGCCACCTGTTCCGTCGTCGCCGTGGTTGCGCTCGTCGCGGCTTGCGACAGCGGGTCGTCGGGCACCGGGGCGCCACCGTCTGCATCGGAGTCTCTGGAGAACCCGAATGCCGTCGCCGCCGAACCGCTGCCGGCCGATGCGGTCGACAAGGCGGTCGGGCAACTCGACGACCTGGTCAACTCGATGATGGAGTCGACCAAGATCCCGGGTGTGGCCGTGGCGGTCGTGTCCGGTGGGGAGACCAAGTACGCCAAGGGGTTCGGCGTCAAGGACATCACGACCGGTGAGGCCGTCGACCCGAACACCGTCTTCCAGCTGGCGTCGGTGTCGAAGTCGGTGGGATCGACGGTGGTCGCGGCCGCCGTCACCGACAAGACGGTGACGTGGGAGATGCCGATCGTGGAATCGCTGCCGTGGTTCGCGCTCGCCGAACCGTACGTCACGCGCACCGTGACCGTCGGCGACATGTACTCGCACCGATCCGGTCTGCCGGACCACGCGGGCGACAAACTGGAGGACATGGGGTACTCGCAGCAGGAGATCATGCAGCGCA
This sequence comes from Gordonia sp. AC31, assembly GCF_031844505.1. Taxonomy (NCBI): domain Bacteria; kingdom Bacillati; phylum Actinomycetota; class Actinomycetes; order Mycobacteriales; family Gordoniaceae; genus Gordonia; species Gordonia sp. AC31. The sequence goes on along the minus strand of NZ_JAUZVK010000012.1, from coordinate 155,963 downwards.
TGCGCTTCATGCCGCTCGACCCGTTCCGGATCAGCTACGCCTACACCAACTTCGGGGTGACGACCGGTGGCGAGGCGGTGGCGGTGAAGGCCGGGACGGACTGGGCGACGCTGTCGCAGGACCTCATCTACGGTCCGCTGGGCATGACCAGCACCAGCTCCCGCTACGTCGACTTCGAGCGCCGGGCCGACCGCGCGGTGGGGCACATCAAGGAAGACGACAAGTGGGTCAAGACCCCGATCCCGCGCGATCCCGATGCGCAGTCACCCGCCGGCGGTGTGAGCTCGAACGTCAACGACATGGCGACCTGGCTGAAGATGGTGCTGGCGCAGGGCAAGCACAACGGCCAGGAGGTCGTGGCCCCCGACGCGCTGCTCCCGGCCCTCTCACCGCAGATCGTGTCGAGCCCGCCCCAGACGCCGGACAATCGCGCCGGATCGTACGGTTACGGTTTCAACGTCGGGGTGACCGAGGACGCCCGGACGCAGTTCAACCATGCCGGCGCGTTCGCGTCGGGCGCCGGCACGGTGTTCTCGATCCTGCCGTCGGCCGACACCGCGATCGTCGTCCTGTCCAACGCCGCGCCCCTCGGTGCGGTGGACTCGATCGCCGCCGAGTTCATGGACCTCGTGCAGTTCGGCGAGATCCGCAACGACTGGCGCGACCTCTACGCCAAGGCGTATGCGCCCCTGAGCGTGCCGAGCGGCGAACTCGTCGGCAAGGAACCGCCGTCGAATCCCGCACCGTCGCAACCACTGCCGTCGTATGTGGGTACCTACGCCAACGCGGTGTACGGACCGGTGGAGGTCGTCGAACGCGACGGGAAGCTCGTCCTGGAGATGGGGCCGGGCGGCGTCCGTAAGCACGAACTCACTCACTGGGACGGCAACACCTTCACCTTCACCCTGCTCAACGAGAACGCCGAACCTGGCTCGATCTCGCAGGTCACGTTCGACGGCCCGCGTATGACGATCGAGTACTACGACGACGAGGAGAGCAACGGCGAGTTCATCCGGCGCTGACGGTCAGCGGCCCGTCCGGCCGTCGACGCCCTCGCGGATGATGTCGAGATGGCCGGCGTGACGGGCGGTCTCCTCGATCATGTGGGTCAACGCCCACCGCATCGACGGGGAGGAGCGACGTCCGCTCGCCCTGGGCGCCGCCTCGGCGAGATCGGTGTAGGCGTCGATGACCTCGCCCGCCTCGGACACCGCGCGGCGGTATGCCGCCTGCACCGATGCCACGGTCTCGTCGTCGGGGCAGGTGAACGTCGCCTGCCAGTCGTCCGCGTCCTCGCCCAGGAAGAAGAACCGTTCGACGAACGTCAGGTGGCGGACCACCCCCAACAGGCTGGTGCCCGACGGCACCGCGGCCGCACGGGCGTCGACCTCGGAGACGCCGTCGAGTTTGGCCACCGCGGAGGCGCGCAGATAGTCGAGGAAACCGACCAGCACCTCCTTCTCCGAACCGCCGGTCGCCGGTGGCGGGGTGTCCTTGCGACGGCGGGGAGGCATGGCCCCCACCCTAATGGTGGGCGGCCACCGGGTCGGGGACCTCGCCGGTCCGGACCGGGCATCGGGTGTGGGAGTAGATCGTCGGCATGCAGAGATTGCAGTGGACGCACTTCGACGTCGTCGACGGGTCGGCGGCGAGGCGCAGCGGTAGGTCGGGTTCACGCAGGAGCGCGCGCCCCATGGCCATGAAGTCGAAGCCCTCGGCGAGCGCGAGGTCCATCGAGGCGCGATCGGTGACGCCGCCCAGGAGGATGAGCGGCAGGTCGACGGCCTTGCGGAGTTCGCGCGCGAGAGGCAGCAGATAGGCGTCGTGATAGCGGTAGTGCTTGAGGAAGACCGGTGCGAAGGCCTTCAGTCCGTACTTCATGACACCGGAGAACGCATCGGCGAACTCTTTGCGGGGTGCCTCGCCGTGGAAGAGGTACATCGGGTTGAGCAGTGAACTTCCCGCGGTGGGTTCGATGGCGTCGAGGTGGCCGTCGGATTCCAGCAGCTGTGCCACCTGGCATGCCTCGTCGACGTTGAAGCCACTCAGCCTCGCCCGGCCCCGGGCCCGCGCCGCGGGCGAGCGCTCGAGGTCGACCCGGCCGACGCCGTCGAAGAGGTTGAGCTTCACCCAGATCGCAGCCTCGTCCCCGACCTCGTCGCGCACGCTATCGACCACCTCACGGGCGAGGCGGGCGCGGTTGACGAGGCTCCCGCCGTAGGCGTCACGACGCCGGTTCAGCAGCGGGGACAGGAAGCTGGAGATGAGATAGTTGTGGCCGCAGTGGATCTCGAGTCCGTCGAAGCCGGAGTCCACCGCAAGCCGTGCGGCCCGGCGGAACGTGGTCCGCAGGTCGGCGATGTCGTCGACGCTGATCGCACGGGTCACCGACATTCCCATCGGCGCGGGTATCCGTGACGGTCCCAGGGAGGCGGCCCGGTTCGACGCCGAGTTCGCGACCGCGCCCGCGTGCCCCAGTTGGGCCGCCGCAAGTGCGCCCTCGGCGTGGACTGCGTCGGTGAGTCTGCGCAATCCGGGAACCGCCTCGGGGCGCATCCAGATCTGGTGGCGGTCGGTGCGGCCCTCAGGTGAGATCGCGCAGTAGGCGACCGTGCTCATGGCCACCCCGCCGGCGGCGACCTCGCGATGGAACTCGATGAGTTCGTCGGTCACCAGGGCGTCGGGCGTCATCCCCTCGAAGGTGGCGCATTTGATCAGGCGGTTCCGCAGGTGCAGCGGTCCCAGCCGGGCGGGGCTGAACGGTCCGGTGGTGGGGCTGTCCACAACGGGTCCTCTCACTCGTGTCTCACGTGGCGGGTGCGGTCAGTCCGGCGGTGACGAAGCCGGCCAGGGCCGTCACGGCGGCGGGGCTCGAGGTCTCGGTGCCCCCGAACCGCAGGAGGATCAACTGGAAGGCGAGTGCCCAGCGTCGGCGCGCCTCGCTCGCGGTCAGGCCGGGGACGGCCTCGGCGAGCATGTCGGCGAACGGATCGAGATCGAACCAGCGCGACGTCCAGCTCGCGGTGGGATGGGCGAACACAAACCGTGCGAGCAGCTGTAGGTGCAGATGTCCGGTTGGGTCGGACTGCAGGTCGACGAAGGGGGCCACCACAACGTCGACGACATGCGCGATCGGCGTACCGGCCGGGTCGAGGGAGGCCAGCGGGTCGGCCCACAGCGGACCCAGGCGAGACTCCAGCAGCGCGATGGTGAGGTCGTCCTTGGTGCCGAAGTGATAGTGCACCGCCGCCGGGTTCGCCTCGGCGGCCGCGCAGATCGCCCGGACGGACACCTTGTCGTATCCCTCGGCGAGGAAGAGACGTTCGGCGACGGCCAGCAGGGCGTCGCGGGTGGGCAGCGACGTCGAATCGCGGCGCTCACCGCGTCCGGCGCGCGTGGTCTGGGTCACACGTCGAGGAAAGCACAGTTCAGTCGATGTTTCAATCAATGATTGAATGTGCAGGTTGCTACCGGCGAGTAGTGGGACACTCTGCGGCGACGGTCGGGCGCGACGTAGGCTGGCAGTCGTGGCTGAACACTTTCAAACAGTTGTATTGGGTGCAGGTCCAGGTGGGTACGTAGCCGCGATCCGGTCGGCTCAACTGGGCATGAAAACCGCCGTCATCGAGGAGAAGTACTGGGGCGGTGTGTGTCTGAACGTCGGATGTATCCCGTCCAAGGCCCTGTTGCGCAATGCGGAGCTCGCACACATCTTCAACCATCAGGCCAAGACCTTCGGCATGAGTGGTGAGGTGTCCTTCGACTTCGGCGCGGCATTCGACCGCAGCCGCAAGGTCTCGGACGGCATCGTCAAGGGCGTCCACTACCTGATGAAGAAGAACAAGATCACCGAGATCGACGGTTACGGCGTGTTCACCGACGCCAAGACCATCAAGGTGGGCGACCGGGAGATCACGTTCGACAACGTCATCATCGACACCGGGTCGACCGTCAAGCTGCTCCCCGGCGTCGAACTGTCGGAGAACGTGGTCACCTACGAAGAGCAGATCCTGACCCGTGAACTGCCCGAGTCCATCGTCATCGTCGGTGCGGGCGCCATCGGCATGGAGTTCGGTTACGTCATGGCCAACTACGGCGTCGACGTCACGATCGTCGAGTTCCTCGACCGCGTGCTCCCCAACGAGGACGCCGACTCCTCGAAGGCCCTCGCCAAGGAGTACAAGAAGCTCGGCATCAAGCTGCTGACCTCCACCCGGGTCCAGAAGGTCACCGACAACGGCGACAGCGTCACCGTCGCCTACACCGACGCCAAGGACAAAGAGGGTGAGCTCACCGTCGACAAGGTCCTCATGTCCGTCGGATTCGCCCCGCGCGTCGAGGGCTTCGGCCTCGACAAGACCGGTGTCGAACTCACCGATCGCGGCGCCATCGCCATCGACGACTACATGCGCACCAACGTCGACGGCATCTACGCCATCGGCGACGTCACCGCCAAACTGCAGCTCGCGCACGTCGCCGAGGCCCAGGGCGTGGTGGCCGCCGAGACCATCGCCGGCGTCGAGACCATGACCCTCGGTGATTACCGGTTCATGCCGCGTGCCACCTTCTGTCAGCCGCAGGTCGCATCGTTCGGCCTCACCGAGGCGCAGGCCAAGGACGAGGGCTACAACGTCAAAGCGACCACGTTCCCGTTCTCGGCCAACGGCAAGGCCCAGGGGCTCGGCGAGACCGCGGGCTTCGCCAAGCTCGTCACCAATGCCGACACCGACGAGCTGCTCGGCGGACACCTGGTGGGCGACAACGTCTCCGAGATGCTCCCGGAGATGACGCTGGCCCACAAGTGGGATCTCACGGCCAAGGAGCTGGCGCGGAACGTGCACACGCACCCGACCATGTCGGAAGCACTGCAGGAGACGTTCCACGGCGCTCTCGGGCACATGATCAACCTGTAGACGTGTGAGTGCAGACGAGCGGGTCCGGGAGTGGACGCTCCCGTGGCCGCTCGACCTGCGGGCAACGGTCGGCCTGCACCGGCGCGGTGCGTGCGACCCGGCGTTCGTCTACGCCAGGGACGGTTCGGTCTGGCGGGCGGTGCACACCCCCGACGGGCCGGGCACCCTGACGATCGCCGTGCGGTCCGGCGTCGTCGTCGGTCGCGCATGGGGTCCCGGCGCTGACTGGCTGCTCGACCAGATGCCGGATTTCCTCGGTGCGCGTGACGATCCCGACGCCCTCGTCCCCCGCGATCCCGTTGTGCGGGAACTGGTGCGCCGCGCCGAGGGTTTGCGGCTCTCGCGCACCGACCGGGTCTGGGAGGCGCTCGTCCCGGCGATCCTGGAACAGAAGGTCGTCGGCGCGGAGGCGTTCCGTGCCTGGCGGTACCTGCTGCGCCGCTTCGGTTCTCCCGCGCCCGGACCGGTCCCGGAGACCATGCGTGTGCCGCCCGCCCGGCAGGACTGGGTGCGCATCCCGAGCTGGGAGTGGCACCGCAGCGGCATCGAACCGGTCCGCATGCGGACCATTCGCGGCGCCACCACCATCGACGTCGAACGTCATGCGCGGAAGCTCACTGTGCTCCGCGGTGTCGGCCAGTGGACCGAGGCGGAGACGCTGTCGCGGTCGCTCGGCGACCCCGACGTGGTCAACGTCGGCGATTACCACATCCCGAAACTGGTGGGGCTCACCCTGATCGGCGAGGCCGTCGACGACGCCGGGATGCTCGAACTGCTCGAACCCTATGCGGGGCAACGTCAACGAATCATCAGGCTGGTCGCGCGGCGGGGCGTCCGGCCCGAACGGCGCGGCCCGCGGATGACGGTCCGCGACTACCGGGAGTTCTGACGCCCCTCGGGCCGCCTACGGCGCCGGCTTGCGTGCCAGCACGAACTGCCCCTGACCGGTGATCGTCTGCTCGACGTCGTCCGCACCGGCGCGTCGGAGGCGCTCGACGATCTCGTGATCGTCGAAGATGCGGTACCCGCTCGCCCCGGCGAGCGGCCGGACACCCGGGAACGAGGTGAGCGGCGTCGTCACCGAGGTGAAGACCACGATCTCGCCACCGGGTGCGGTCACCCGCACCAGCTCGTCGACGACCGGTAGCGGGTCGGGGATCAGATAGAGCGCCGCCAGGCAGGTCACCACGTCGAAGGTGTTGTCGGCGAACGGCAATGCGTGGGCATCACCCCGCAGGAACGCGGCCCGCCCCACCGCGTTGGTCTGCGCGGCCCGCGCCAGCATGGGCGCGGAGAAGTCGATGCCGATGCAGCGACCGTCGCCGGTGAGTCCGTCGGCGATCTCGCGTGTGTAATTGCCGGGGCCGCAGGCGATATCGAGGACCAACCGGTCACCCGGGCGGGCGAGGTAGGCGCGTAGTGCGCGGTCGAAGTCGGCGGTGGAACGGCCGCCGAGGCTGAAGAGCCGGGTGAAGGTCGGCCGCCAGAGATGCTCGTAGATCTCGGCGAAGTACTCGTTGCGCATCAGGCGCTGCGCGATCGACTCCATGTCAGGGGTGTCGCAGTCAGGAGCGGGTGTCGCGCTGGACGCGCAGCGTGTGGATGGTGGTCGCGAGGCTGTCGTATTGACCGACGAGCAGGGTGAACCCGATGAGTTTGCGCTCGTCGAGGTGCCGGGACAGCGCCTGCCATGCGATGTCGGAGACGTCCTTGGTCTCGACGAGTTCGTCGACGGCCCGCAGGATCGCCCGTTCACGATCACCCCACCCGGCGTCGGGACCCGCCAGGATCCGGTCGAACTCGTCGGCGGTGATCCCGGCGCGTCGTCCGAGGCGCCGGTGATGGTCGAGTTCGTAGTCGCAATGTCGCAGGTGGGCCACCCGGATGATCACCATCTCGGAGTCCTTGCGCGACAACACGCCGAATGGCATGAGGCGACTGCTGAAGTGGAGCCAGCCGCGGAACAACCCCTTCGCGCGCCCGAGGGTGGAGAAGATGTGCGCGTCGTCGACACCCATGACGCGTGCAGCCCCCCGCGCGAAGACGAAATTGACCGGCCCGAGCTCCCGGAAACCACCCGGTGCAACGCGAGGTGTGCCCATGGGCCCACGGTAGACTACGCGGACTATGACGCACACCACACGGACGTTCACCAGTGTCGACGAACTGAAGGCCGCGATCGGCGAGGACCTCGGCTCGGGCGAGTGGCTCGAGATCACCCAGGAACGAGTCGACGCCTTCGCCGATGCGACCGGCGATCACCAGTGGATTCACGTCGACCCCGAGCGTGCGAAGTCCGGTCCGTTCGGGACGACCATCGCCCACGGGTACCTGACGGTGTCGCTGCTGCCGATGATCGCGGGGAAGATCTTCACCGTCGAGGGCCCCAAGCTGGTCCTGAACTACGGCATGAACAAGCTGCGCTTCCCGAATCCGGTGAAGGTCGGCGCCCGCATCCGCTCGAACGCGGTGATCACCTCGATCGAGGAGACCCCCAAGGGCGTGAACATGGTCGTCACCAACACCGTCGAGATCGAGGGCGAGGCGAAGCCCGCGTGCGTCGCCGAGAACCTTCGCGTCCTCGTCTTCTGACCAGGGCGGCTCCTCGACGCTCAGCGGCGGCACTCGTCGACGGCCGGTTCGCCGCGTAGCCGGCGGTCGAGCCAGTCGAGGGCGACGGGGAAGCCGAGCAGCGCCGCGCTGACGTGTTCACCGAAAACCTCGCGGTAGGCCATGACCGCACCGAGGGCGCACTGTTCGCGGTAGAGGGCGCGGGCGCCGGCCGCGGGTATCCACCACTCGTGGGTCCCGTGGTAGATCAGCAGCGGGATCACCGAGGCGCGGTCGGCCATCGCGGTCAGCCGATAGATCCGCTCGGCGGTCGGCGACCGGAACGGGTCGGGATCACTCGAGAGCAACTGCATCGGCAGGAAGGTGCCACCGGCCACCGCCTCGGGGATCACGCACACGTTCTTCAACGGCGACGACGCGAGCCAACGCGCGGGCCGGTTCGCGAGGGCCAGGATCTCCGGGCGCTCGCGCGCGATGCCGACGGTGGCCGCGTGGAACAGGCCGGTCGCGAGGTTCGCGTTCATGCTCCCGACCAGCATGCGGAAGTCGGCCGGGACGCCGCCGAGAGCCGCGCCGACGACACGGTCGGTGAGCTCGGGTGCGTACTCGCCCAGTAGTTTCGCCGCTCCGTGGGTGGCGATGGCACCGCCCGAGTATCCGGTCATGGCGATCCGACTGCGGCGCAACAACTCCGGGCGCGTGCGGAGGGCCGCGCGGACGGCGTCGAGGATCACGTGCCCGGCGAGTACCGGCTCCGCGTAGGCCATCCGGGGTCCCTGGTGGTCGGGCACGAGCACCGCATAGCCCTCTTGCAGCGCCAGCTGGGTCGTCGGCGGGATCAGGTCGGTGACGCCCGTCGCGATGGAAAACCCATGCGCGAGTGTGTGTCCCGGTGTGCAGGCGGCGCCGAGTGAGTCGATCGGCAGGTTGTTCACGAGCATCGGCGTCGGTGCTCTGGCCGTTCGACGCGGGACCAGCAGGGTCGCGGTGCCGAAGATCGGCGCCCCGACGGCATCGGTGCTGCGGAACTTGATCAGCGTCGCCGATCGGAGCGGTACCGTCACCACCGGCCCGGCGGCGGCGGTGACGTCGCGGGTGGCGATCACGTCTCCCGGCGGGCGTGAATCCAGGTCGGTCGGCCAGCGGTCGAACATCGGGTCACCCGTGGGGGACGGCAGAATCGCTTCGCGCAATTCGAGTGCGCGGTGGTCGAATCCGTCGGCCCGCGCACGAGGCGGGATCGTGCGAAGCCGAGGAATGGGCGGCGGTGGCACCGCGCGGTCGATGGCGCCTGCGACGGGCGGCGGCAGCGGCATCATGTTCGGCGGGTCCGCGGCCGATGGCCCGGCGGACAGCGAGCCGACGGCGGCCACCAGCAGCGCGGCGACCACCAGCACTGTGGCCGTCCACACCGCCCGGCGTCGAAGCGCGTGCCGGGTTTCCGTCATGGCGGTGCCTCCGCGTCGAAGAGCGCTTCGTCGGTGACCTTAGGACAGTCGACCCGGCGCGGACCTCCGTTGCGCATCGATGGTCGCCGCACCGAGATGTAACCGTGATGTGCGGCGCGATAGGCGGTTTCGCGTGTCACCCGACCGGACTACATGGGTGTCGCCATGGATGGTCGCTCCCGCGCAGGCCGTCGTCACCGACTAGCATTGGCGGAGGTCATCGCGGTTCGAGTCGTCAGAGGTGCTGCCGGGGGGCGGGCGACTCGACGATGGCCGAGGTGAGACGGGAGGTTGGCGATGCCGGCCAGGGGTGTTCTTCGACGATCGGTCCGACGCGCAGCGGTCGCGGTGACGGCGACGTGTGCCGCCGCGGCGCTCCTCGCGGGCCCGACCGGGGCGAGTGGTCCCGCCGACGCCGAGCCGCCCAATCTCACCGCGGTCCCGCCACAGTTGCCGGCGGACGTCGACGGCCTGATCCCGGCGCCGCCGGTCGAGAAGCTGTCGCGCATCCCGGAACGGTCCCGGATTCCCGGCGCCTCCCGTGAACTGCAAGAACTGCGCGAGGCGATCATGCCGTCGCCCAGTGGCGACCGGTTCTTCGACCACTGGCCGGCCGGTCTGGCCGCGCGGACACCCGGTGAGGTCCTGACCACGCGGTCGGTGACCCGGGTGGCACAGCCCCTGGTCTTCGTCCCGCTGCGATCGGCGCGGCAGGTCAAGTTCCGGACGACCGACGCCAACGGCGCCCCGATGTTCGGCACGGCCACCCTGCTGGTGCCGGTCAAGGCCTGGACCGGGCGGGGAGACCGCCCCGTCCTGGTCAACAACTCGCCGATCGTCGCGCTGGGCACCAAGTGCACGACGGGCTTCACCTACGCGCACGGTTTCACCAACAACACGAACGAGACCGATCTCATCCCGCCGTTCACCCAGCTCGCGTTGGACCGGGGTTATGCGGTGCTCGTGCCCGACCACACCGGGCCCCGGATGGCCTACGCCGAGCCGTATGTCGCGGGCCACGTGATCCTCGACTCGTTGCGCGCGGCCGGCGCTCTCGACCCGGCGAACTTCGCCCGCGGACCGGTCGCCATGGTCGGCTACTCCGGCGGGGCGATCGCCACCCACGGCGCGGCCAAGCTGGCCGCGAAGTATGCGCCCGACATCGCCGGGCGGTTCGTGGGGGCGGCCATCGGCGGGGTGCCCGCCGACTACCGGACACTCGCCGGCGCCATGAACGCGAACCTCGCGTCCGGGGTCTTCCACGCCGCGATGCTCGGCGTCGCCCGGGAACGGCCCGAGGTCCTCCGGATGTCGAACCATCTGGCGAGATGGCTTGCGACGTCGGAGATCCGCAACATCTGCACCGATGACATGGGCAACCTCGGGATCGCTCACCTGCCGACGCAGCTCCTGTCGACCGAGCCCGATCCGTTCCACTCCGCGATCGCCGAAGAGCTCTTCGAGGTCACGTCCATGTCGGATCTGAAGGCATCGATGCCGTTGCTGATCTACCACGGGCGCTACGAGTGGTGGGTTCCCGCAACCCAGGCGCGGGCCCTCGCCGCCCAGCAGTGCGATCTCGGTGCGACAGTGACGTATCGGGAGTACGAGGCCGAACACGTGACGGCGGCTGCGGTCGGGTTCCCGGACACCGCGACCTGGCTCGACGAACGTCTGCGCGGAGTGCCCGCTCGGGACGAGTGTCGATGAGTTGTGCTGCGGCCCTTCGTGGCTCGTCGACCTCGACGCGCTCCTTCGTCGCTTGCTCGGCCCGGCGGCTATCGCTCCTCGCACCTCAGGGAGCAGAGGGGGGTGGATCAGGGCGCGGCGGGGCGCGTTTCGGTGAGGCTCATGTACGGCGAGACGCTGCTGGTGTGTTCGTCGATGCGGAGTGATGCTCCGACCGCGGGGAACGCGCGCTGGGCGCAGTTGGTCCGCTCGCACACCCGGCAACCGGCGCCGATCGGTGTGACATGCGCCTGCGGTCCGATCTCCAGACCGTCGGAGTAGATCACCCGCGCGGCGTGGCGCAGTTCGCATCCCATGCCGATCGCGAAGGTCTTGCCGGGCTGTCCGTAGCGGGTGGCGCGGCGTTCGACGGTGCGCGCAACCCAGAAGTAGTTCCGGCCGTCGGGCATCTCGGCGATCTGGGTGATGATCTTGCCGGGGTAGGCGAATGTCTCGTAGACGTTCCACAGCGGACAGGTGCCGCCACTGGACGAGAAGTGGAAACCGGTGGCGGACTGACGTTTCGACATGTTCCCGGCTCGGTCCACGCGCACGAACGACCAGGGGATGCCCCGCAGGTTGGGCCGCTGCAGCGTCGAGAGGCGGTGGCAGATCGTCTCGTAGGAGACGGCGTAGAAGGCCGAGAGGCGTTCGATGTCGTACCGGAAATCCTCTGCGGCGCCGTGGAATTGGCTGTAGGGAAGGACGACTGCGGCGGCGAAGTAGTTCGCCAGACCGAGGAGTCCCAGCGCCCGGGCGTCCTCACCGCTGAAGTTCGCCTCGTCGACCAGTTTGTCCAGGAGGTCCTGGTACTCGAGATAGCAGAGCTCGCTGGCGAGTTTGAACGTCCGCTGACCTGCCGAGAGCGACGCGGAGAACTCCAGACGCCGGGCCTCGCGGTCGAACCGGTGCAGGGTGTAGTCCCCGAGGTCGACGCGGCGCACGATGCTGATGCCGTGGACGCTCTCGATGCGGTTCATGATCTCGCGCCGGATGTCGGCGGAGTGCATCCGCATCCGGGTCGTCATCTCCTCGGCGACGACATCGAGCTCGTGAATGTAGTTGCGGCGCTGGTAGAAATAGTCCCGCACCTCCTCGTGCGGCGCGCTGATGGTGCCGCGCATGCTGCGGTCGCCCCGCTCGTCGGTCGCCGCCGCGAGCTGATCGGTGGCGACCCGGTAGCGGCGGTGCAGGTTCACCATCGCCTGGGCCATCTCGGGATGCGACGCGACCATCGCGCTGAGCCCCTGCGCGTCGAGTGCGCCGGGGGAGGCCTCCAGGTCGTCGTCGAGCAGCGCCTCACGCAGCTCGGCGACCAGCCGGACATCGTCCTGGCTGTCGAAGAACCCGGCATCGACACCGAAGGCCTCGGTGATCTTGGACAGCACCGACGCGGTCAGCGGACGGGCATCGTGCTCGATCTGATTCAGATATGACGCCGAGATCGACAGGGTCTGCGCGAGGGCAACCTGCGACAGGCCGCGCTCGGAACGCAATTGGCGCAACCGCGAGCCCACGTAGGTCCTGCTCATCGTCCACCTCCCGGACAGGTGCTGCCGCGTCGCGCGTCGTTCCCAGGGTACGGTGACCGCGTGCTACCCCTCCTCGGCCGACGCCGCCCGCCGGCAGCGCTGGCCGCGTCGGTCGTGGCAGTGGCGCTCGGCCTCGCGGGGTGCGCGGGCGACCCGGGGGAAACGACGGCTCCCCGCGGTCCCGCCGATCTCGTGCTGTCCGAAGCCCAGCTGCCGCCGGGGTACACATCCGCCCCGCTGTCGGTGGTGGATCTCGTCGCCGGGAACCGGGCCGCCATCGACGCCTCCCGATCGGTGCGCGTCACGCCCGAGTACTGCCGGCCCACCTCCGACGCCGCGCTCAACGACCAGCTGACCGCCGACAACTCGGCGGTGCTGGCCGCCCGTGACGGCGCGACGGGCACCCTCGTCGAACTGGTCACCACCGCATCGCGCGACATCGACGCCGACCGGCTCACCACGACCGGTCGCTGCTCTCGGACCACGACGGAGATCACCACCGGCAACCTGGCGGGCAGTCGGGTGCTCACGGTGTACACCGAACTGCCCCAGCCGGAGATCGACGGCGGGTTGCTGCCCGGGGAGCAGATGCTGCTCACGCGATCCGACGTCACGACGACCCTGCCCGACGGCGGTGTCCGGCGGCAGATCGGGTTCGCCGGGTACGCCGTGCTCGACCGGCCGGCATCCGGGCCGGTGACGATGCAGCTGACGGTGTCGGGTGCGACCACCCGTGCGAGCGATCCGCCGGCCATCCCGGTGGAGCCGATCGAACCGTCGGTGTTCGCGGATCTCTTCGAGACCGCCGTCGAGCGCGTCACCACACCCTGACGGCCGCCGTCCGCTGTCCGCGGGCGGTGCCGCACTGGTGTGATGGACATCACTTTCGGGTATCCGGCCGTCGAGGTCGGGGTCCGAGGGCCTCCGAGACCACGGATCGGCTCGACTACTCGTGAGTAGAAAATCCCAGTACGGACGTACTTTTTGGCGGAAGTAGACCCTGCGTTCACAGAGCTATATTTGCAAACTTTGCAAACAGGAGGCGAAAAATAACCCATATTTACACGCTTCGAGGGTTGGACCTGCGGGTTTGTGTTGTGGCACCCTTGCTGCAGGCACCACCGATACCACGTCGACGGGTTCGCAAACCTCGGCCGAGACTGACGCCGATCGCGATCACACACCCCAGACGAGGACATCGGCTGTCTGTCAGCAGAGAGGTTCCGGCGGCGCGCCGGGCCGTCGCCCCGATCCGGTCCCCGGTCGGGACGAGCAGGACAACGAAAGCGAAGCAGCCAATGAGCAACGTCGGAAAGCCCCGTACCGCCGCGGAGATCCAGCAGGACTGGGACACCAACCCGCGCTGGAAGGGCATCAAGCGCGATTACACCGCCGAGCAGGTCGCCGAGCTCCAGGGCTCGGTCGTCGAGGAGCACACCCTCGCCCGCCGCGGCGCCGAGATCCTGTGGGACGGCGTGACCAAGGGCGACGGCAGCTACATCAACGCCCTGGGCGCTCTCACCGGTAACCAGGCCGTGCAGCAGGTCCGCGCCGGCCTGAAGGCCGTGTACCTCTCGGGTTGGCAGGTCGCCGGTGACGCGAACCTGTCCGGCCACACCTACCCCGACCAGTCGCTCTACCCCGCCAACTCGGTCCCGAGCGTCGTGCGTCGCATCAACAACGCGCTGCTGCGTGCCGACGAGATCGCCCGCGTCGAGGGTGACAACTCGGTCGACAACTGGGTCGTGCCGATCGTGGCCGACGGTGAGGCCGGCTTCGGCGGCGCCCTCAACGTCTACGAACTGCAGAAGGCCATGATCGCCGCGGGTGCCGCCGGTACCCACTGGGAGGATCAGCTCGCGTCGGAGAAGAAGTGCGGCCACCTCGGTGGCAAGGTGCTCATCCCGACCCAGCAGCACATCCGCACCCTGAACTCGGCTCGTCTCGCCGCCGACGTCGCCGGTGTCCCCACCGTCGTGATCGCCCGCACCGATGCCGAGGCCGCCACGCTGATCACCTCCGACGTCGACGATCGCGACAAGCAGTTCGTCACCGGTGAGCGCACCGCCGAGGGCTACTACCACGTGAAGAACGGCATCGAGCCGTGCATCGAGCGCGCGAAGTCCTACGCGCCGTACGCCGACATGATCTGGATGGAGACCGGTACCCCGGATCTCGAGCTGGCCCGCAAGTTCGCCGAGGCCGTCAAGGCCGAGTACCCCGACCAGCTGCTGTCCTACAACTGCAGCCCGTCGTTCAACTGGAGCAAGCACCTCGACGACAGCACCATCGCGAAGTTCCAGAACGAGCTGGGCGCCATGGGCTTCACCTTCCAGTTCATCACGCTGGCCGGCTTCCACTCGCTGAACTACGGCATGTTCGACCTGGCCTACGGCTACGCCCGCGAGCAGATGTCGGCGTTCGTCGACCTGCAGAACCGCGAGTTCAAGGCTGCCGAAGAGCGCGGCTTCACCGCCGTCAAGCACCAGCGTGAGGTCGGCGCCGGCTACTTCGACAACATCGCCACCACCGTCGACCCCAACACCTCGACCGCTGCTCTCAAGGGCTCGACCGAGGAAGGCCAGTTCCACTAGGAACTCGCCACCGTCGTGATCTAGGCGAACCAGGCAGGCGGTCCGCGGCTTTCGCTGCGGGCCGCCTGTTGGCGTATCCCGGGCTCGGCGCGTGCCCGGAGGGTCACCCATGTTCTTGCGAAATCGGTTCTTGCCGAGGACGATTCCACCCAAGGAGCCGACATGACAAACCAGAAGATCTCCCGCGTCGGCGTGGTGGGGGCAGGACAGATGGGCGCGGGGATCGCCGAGGTGTGCGCGCGGGCCCACGCCGACGTGCTCGTCTACGAGCACAGCCGAGAACTCGTCGTCGCCGGTCGCGCCCGGATTCTCCGATCACTCGATCGCGGTGTGTCGAGCGGCAAACTGACCGAACGCGAACGCGACCAGGCGTCGATGCGACTCCGCTTCACCACTGACCTGGGCGACTTCGCCGATCGCCACCTCGTGTGCGAGGCCGTCGTCGAAGACGAGGCGGTCAAGACCGAGATCTTCGCCCAACTGGACAAGGTCGTGACCGACCCCGGGGCAGTCCTGGCGTCGAACACATCGTCCATCCCGATCATGAAGCTGGGCATGGCAACCCAGAACACCGCCCGCGTCATCGGCATGCACTTCTTCAACCCCGTACCGGTTCTCCCGCTGGTCGAACTCGTCACCACCCTGACGACCGCTCCGGAGATCGTCGAGCGCGCCGAGACCTTCGCCCACGACGTGTTGGGCAAGCAGGTGGTCCGGTCGGCCGATCGATCCGGATTCGTCGTGAACGCTTTGCTGATCCCGTATCTGCTCTCATCCATCAGGATGGTGGAGAGCGGTGTCGCGACCGTCGACGACATCGACAAGGCCATGGTCCTCGGGTGTGCGCACCCGATGGGTCCCCTCAAGCTGGCCGATCTGGTCGGACTCGACACGATCAAGGCCATCGCCGACCGGATGTACGAGGAGTTCAAGGAGCCGCTCTACGCACCGCCTCCGCTGCTCTTGCGCATGGTCGAGGCGGGGCGACTGGGCAAGAAGGCCGACCACGGCTTCTACCGGTACGCCTGATCGACGCCGGTCCGGCGGGCCCTCTGGGGTGACGTGTGTCACGAGTGTTAGCAAGATGCTTGCATTTGTTAGCACAGCGTGGATACTGGTTATCGGAAACACCAATACCGATGGCGCCGCGGTTCCCTTATCTCGCGCGGTGTGAGCCGAATCGAATTGGCTTGCAACACCGACCGTTTCGAGGCGGCAGGCGACGGATTGTTCCGACATGCGCCCGGCGAAGTCGCCGAGATCAACGAGACCGCATGTGCTGCAGCGCGATTGGTGACCCGACCGAAGGAGTCCACTGTGACCACCACCGAACGTAACTACGCCCCCCTCTATGCCGCCGTCGGCGCCGGCAACTACGCCTTCGCCCAGGTGACCGAGAAGCTGACCGAACTGCGTGAGCGCACCGAGGCTGCTGCCGAGACCGCCCAGTCGCGTCTCGAGGCCCGCTACGCCGAGACCAAGACCCTGATCACGGATCTGCCCGAGACCGCCCAGACGCGTTTCGACGAGGCCAAGACCCGCATCGGCTCGCTGTCCGAGGAGGTCCCGAGCGACCTCGACGAGCTGCGCGGCAAGCTGACCGCCGAGGAGCTCAAGCGCCTCGCCGACCCCTACGTCGAGAAGGCCTACGGCTTCTACACCTCGCTCGCCGAGCGCGGCGAGGCCACCCTCGAGCGCCTGCGCACCAAGCCGCTCGTCCAGGAGAACCTGTCGCGCGCCGAGAAGGTCTACAACGACGCCGTCGACCTGACCGAGGACGCCCTCGGCGTCGTGTCGACCCAGACCCGCCTCGTCGGTGATCGTGCGGCGAAGCTCGCCGGCCGTGCGAGCGAGCAGGTCGAGGACGTCGCCGTCGCGATCGAAGAGGCCGGCAGCAGCGTCAAGGAGCAGGCCGACGACGCGGCCAAGGAGATCGACGGCGCCGCAGGCACTGTCGAGGCCAAGGGCCGTGCCGCCAAGGCTTCGCCGGCCAAGAAGGTCGCCGAGGCCAAGGACACCCCGGTGCCGGCCGTAAAGAAGACCGCCGCCAAGAAGGCGCCGGCCAAGAAGGCCCCGGTCAAGAAGCCGACCACCGCGAAGTAAGTCGCACACAGTCGCATCCGGCAACGCCCCCGCTTCCGGCGGGGGCGTTGTCGTGTGTGGGGGGGCGCCTTTGTCTCGGGACGAGGTCCCTGTCTCGCGGTGGTGTTTCCGTCCCGCTGATGAGATCTGATCAGCGGGAGGGAAGCGGGGCCGCGGGACTCAGCTCATCGACTCGAACTTCTCCAGCCATGGCCGGAGCAGGCCGATGAAGGACCCGTCCTCGAGCATCGACCAGGTCCAGCGCACGACGACGGGGCCCAGCGCGCGGATCTCGTCCTCGCGCAGCTTCTCCTGCAGCACGACGTCGGCCACCGTCATCCCTGATGGCCGAAGGCGGCCGTATTTGACCATGCCGTCGAACTCCCCGACGAGCTTCGCCCCCCAGTCGAAGTCGACACGGTAGACGCCGCTCCGCGCACAGTACTCGCGTTGCAGTCGTGGAGCAGGCAGGCCGGCCTCGATCATCTGCGCCCGACTCCACGATTCGCCGACGCTTTCGGCCGCCCCATCGGCCAGTGCCAGCGCACGCCGAGCCACTCGACCTCCGCGCCGACGACGAGAGGCGAGCATCCGGCCCATGAGCTCACGATCGGCGCCTGCTCGAAGTGCCTGGTCGAAGGCGGTGAGGGCCTGTGCGAAGTCGCCCCCGGCCGCTACATCGACAGCGGTTCGCTCGATTCTGGTGACGGGTATTCCGTCGACGACGGCGAGCTCGTCTGCCGTCAGGGCGGCGGCGTGAACGTGACGATGCGTCGCGATGAATCCGCCGGCCTTCTTGCCGTTGGTGACGTGAACGCGTTCGGTGGCGGGCTTCAGCAGCGGAATGCCGAGCACCGCGGCGGCCGAGACGTGACTCAGTGGCAACTGTGGTGCGCTCGCCGGCTGTGACGTGGCGATCGCGACAGACTTGAGGCGGTGCAACTCCTGGTCGCCTTCGTGCCCGGCGAAGTCGTCGGATGCCGGCACGTAGACGCCGGGGATGAGCCGGATCAGGTCCCCGGCGGATACCGCTGCAGCAAGCAGGTTGTCGGAGAAGGCCGCATCGAGTGCGGCGCCGCGACGGATCAGACCGTAGCGGTCCAGTGGGTAGCTGGTCATCTCTATTCGACGCAGCGGAGGGCGTCTCGGCTCCATCGGGTTTTCCCCAACCTTCCCGCGGTCCCGCTTCCGTCCCGCTGATGAGATCCGATCAGCGGGACGGAAACAGCACCGCGGGAGCGAGACTCCGCGACGGCGCCGGTCAGGGCGTCCGGATGGTGAGGACCGCGAGCGCGCCGTCGTCGCTGCGGTAGGTGTGCGGAACGTCGGACAGCCAGTGCAGGGATTCGCCCGGTCCCGCCGCGCGTTCCTCGCCGGCGCGACCGGCCCGGAGATGGCCGCTGACGACATATACGTGCTCGATGACGCCGGGCCCGTGCGCGGGCGACTCCCTGGTCCCGCCCGGGCTGACGCGCAACCAGAAAACCTCGGTGACCGAGCCGTCGTCGTGATGCTCGACGTGGAGCACCCGGGCGGCGAGGTGGGGGCCGGCGCCTTCGACTCCGGATTCCTCGCCCAGGAGGGCGGACAGCGGCACGCCGAGCGGACCGGCAATGGCGTACAGCGTGTCGAGGGTCGGATTTCGTTGTCCACTTTCTAGTTCGGACAGCGAACCCTTGCCGATCCGCGCTTCCCGGGCGAGGCCTGACAAGCTCAGGCCCCGCTGCTTTCGGATGGCGGAGATCCGGGCCCCGACCGCGCGTCGTCGATCCTCGCCGGGTGTCATCGTCCTCGTCTCGTTCCCGTCGCTGCCGACAACCACTGTTCTGTTTACGGAACGATACCGCTATGCTCGCGACATGACCAGTCCCGCGCCGCCGGCTCGCAGTGAGCCGATCATCGCCGGAGTCGTCACCTCGCTTGTTGGTTTCACCTCGTCGTTCGTCGTGGTGGTCACCGGCTTGCGGGCCGTGGGCGCCAGTCCGGCACAAGCGGCGTCGGGTCTGCTCGTGCTGACGATTCTGTTCGGACTCGGATCGATTGTGCTGTCGCTGCGCACCCGCCGACCGGTGACGCTGGCGTGGTCGACCCCGGGCGCGGCACTCCTCGTGTCGGCGGGTGCGTCCTACGACGCCGGGTGGACGGCGGCGGTCGGGGCGTTCCTGGTGGTGGGGTTGCTGATCCTCGCGACCGGACTGGTCCCCGCACTCGGCGAACTCATCGGCCGGATTCCGACGCCGATCGCCCAGGCCATGCTGGCCGGCGTGCTGCTCACCCTCTGCCTCGCGCCGATGACGTCGCTGGCCGCACAACCGTGGTCGACACTTCCGATCCTCGTCGTGTGGCTCCTCGCGATGCGGTGGCTGCCCCGGTGGGCGCTGCCACTGGCCCTGGTCACCGCGCTGGTCGTGATCGGGGTCAACCTCGCCGTCGACGGATACGACGGTTGGGCGGGTGAGACGTGGTGGCCGCAGTTGGTCTGGACGACACCGGCTTTCGACGCGACGGCGATCGTCGGACTGGCGGTCCCGCTCTACATCGTCACCATGGCCTCGCAGAACGTTCCCGGGGTGGCCGTGCTCAAGTCCTTCGGCTACGAGACGCCCTGGCGTCCGGCGATGTTCGTGACCGGCGCGGGAACCGTACTCGGAGCGCCGTTCGGCGGACACGCCATCAACCTCGCGGCGCTGTCCGCGGCACTGGCCGCGGGTCCGGAGGCGGGCGCCGACCGATCACGGCGATGGATCGCCGGTGTGGCGACGGGGTCGACGAGCCTCGTACTAGCGGTGCTGTCGGGTGCGCTGGTCGTCGTCACGGCGATCGCGCCGGACGGACTGCTCGAAGCCGTTGCGGGACTTGCGCTCCTGGCCACGTTCGTGGCCGCGATCATGGGGGCGTTCGAGAAGCCGGAGTTCCGCATTCCTGCGGCACTGGCGTTCGTGACCGCGGCCGCGGGCGTTACCTTCGGGGGGATCGGTGGCGCGTTCTGGGCGCTTGTCGTCGGGCTGGCGGCGCACGGGGTGCTCAGTCGGCGCCCGGTTCCTGCTCCCTGAGGTGCGAGCGAAGCGAGCCACGAAGGGCCTGGCGAGGCACGTCACCAAGCCCTTCGTGGCTCGTCGCTTGCGCTCCTCGCACCTCAGGGACCATTTGGTGTGCGGCTCTTTCGGATTGGGGAGCGGAATTCAGTCCGCGGCGGCGAGTCGTCTCTTCTCGGCCTCGACGTCGAAATCGGCGGCGGGCCAGTCGAGGTCGAGGCGAGTGAGCGCGTCGATGAGCAGTTCGCACACCGCGAGGCGCGCGAACCACTTGCGGTTCGACGGGATGACGAACCACGGCGCGGAGTCGCGGTCGGTCAGGTCGAAGATCGCCTGGTATGCCTCGAGGTAGGCGTCCCAGTGACCGCGTTCGTCGACATCGCCCGGGTTGTACTTCCAGTACTTGTCGGGTCTTTCGAGGCGCGCGGCGAGGCGGCTCTTCTGCTCGTCCTTCGACACCACGAGGCAACACTTGACTACGGTGGTCCCGCCGGCGACGAGTTCGGACTCGAACTGGTTGATCAGGTCGTAGCGTTTCTCCCACACCGACTGCGGGACGAGGTCGTGCACCCGGACGGGGAGGACGTCCTCGTAGTGCGACCGGTCGAAGATCCCGATCCGGCCCGCGGGCGGAAGGGCGCGGTGGATACGCCACAGGAAGTCGTGCTGCAACTCCTCTTTGGTGGGTTTGCCGAACCCTTTGATCGACAGACCCTGTGGGTCCATCATCCCGCCCACGTGGCGCACGATGCCGCCCTTGCCGGCGGTGTCCATGCCCTGCAGCACGAGCAGAACCGAGCGGTGGTCACCGGCCCGGCCGTTGGCGTACAACAACTCCTGGAGATCGGCGAGAACCTCGCCGCGCTGCGCGAGCAACTCCGTGCCGGAGGCCTTGTCGCCTTCGAAGCCCGGCGTCGTCTCCGGGTCGAACGACGCGATCGGCCCGATGGCCCCGACGCGCAGGGCATCGGCGGCGGGAGTGGTCCAACCAGCGGTCATGGGGTCCTCTCGGGGTCGGATGCGGGCGCCGGATCGGCCGGGGGTGGGAACAGCGGCCCGCCACCGAACGCCGTGCGGTGTGAATCCGGCGGCGTGCCATCGTTGTTCACGATCCCATAGGCGGAACCGAGTTCGGCGGTGACGAGCGTGCGGCCGCTGAGGTCGGACAGCCCGGGATCGCCCGCCAGCCGGGAGATGACCCGGCCGACGAACTCGGGGTCCTCCGCGCGGGCGAGCGAGAAACCGGCGAATTCGTCGACGCCCAGCGACAGCAACAGCTCGGTGCGGATCAGGCCGAGCCACAACGAGATCGAGCTGACGCCGGTGCCCCGCAGCTCCACCGCCATGTCCGCGGCCATCTTGTCCAGGGCGGTCTTGCTCATCCCGTACAGGACCGAGTGCAGATGACCGCGCGAGCCGAACGACGAGATGTTGACGATGAGACCGCGGCCGGCGTCGGTCATGAGCCGGGCCGCGTGCACCGAGGCCACGTAATGCGCTCGCAGTCCGACGCCGATCAGGGTGTCCCAGTCGTCGACCGGTCGCTTCCAGAACGGGTCGGAGAACCCGCCGAAACCCTTCGGCGCGGCCCACGCGTTGTTGACGAGAAGATCCAGACCGCCTGCGCCGGTGGCGATCTCGTCGAACACCGCGGCCACCGCGGCGTCGTCGGTGTGATCGCAGGGCAACGCGCGGGCGCCGTCGGGGCCGGTTCCCTGTCGCGACGTGACATACGTCGTCCACCCGTCGTCGATGAGCGCACGAGCGATGCCGTACCCGACGCCGCGACTGCCGCCGGTGACGAGAGCGACGCGCGTCATCAGGCGCCGGGGGTCCCGGAGGCGGGATCGGCGGGCAGGGGGTCGGCGGGTGGGGGATCGAAGAGCGCAGGCGGCGCCGCCAGGAACTTCTCCCGGGACCCGTTGACCTGCCAGACACCCACGACCGCGCTCCAGACCATCATGGTCAGATAATCCACGACTTCGTCGGCGCTGAGGGTGCGTTTGGTCATCCACCAGTCCACGACGTGCTGGATACCGCCCACGAGCGCGTGCGACCAGAGCTCGGCGCCGGTGGTGTCCGCGCCGCGTTCGGCCATCCGCAGCTGGATGTTCCCCATCACCAACTGGGTGACAAGTCGCACCGAATCGGCGGGCGCCGGTGACGAGGTGGGCGAACTGGCCAGGGCGAACCGGTACAGCTGCGGTTCGTCGTCGACGGCGTGCACGTACACCCCGATGATGGTGTGGGTGAGCGTGTACTCGTCGAGATCGTCGGCGATCGCCTCGGTCAGCCGCGGGTAGATCGTCGTCTCGAAGAACCGCACCGTCGTCGCGACGCCGAGGTCGCTCTTGTCGGCGAAGTAGCGGTACAGGACGGTCTTGGAGACGCCGATGTGGGTGGCGATCTCGTCCATGCCGACGTCGGCGCCCAGTTCACGGACCGCGGCGATGACACCGTCGGTGAGTTCGGTGCGTCGGGCGAGCTTGTGCTTCTCCCACCGCTGTTTGCGACCGTCGGGTTTGGCGCCGGTCTCGGCGACCGACTCGGTGACCGTCGTCAGGACCTGTTCCAGCCCGCGCGTCACGTTGGCCGCGGCCGCCACTGCGGCGCGCGCGGCCGCGGCGGGATTCGGGCGGTTGGCCATCACGCAGCCAGCGTAGTCGCTCGATGGGTGACACTGGTTCCATGGCATCGACAGTCATCCCAGGAGTCGCCGTTCAGCACGACGGTCCGCCGGCCACGGCGTCCGCGCCCGGATTCGGCGGGAACAGCGCCGGCGACGAGGGCAGACGCAGGGACCTTCGCAAGATGAAAGCGGTGGCCACCGGCTTCTTGGTCTTCGCCGCGATCGTGTATCTGTTCACCCGCTACCTCGAGCATCGCGACGGCGCCGACGTCGCGGCCTGGGTCGGCTACGTCCGCGCGGCCTCCGAAGCCGGGATGGTCGGCGCGCTGGCCGACTGGTTCGCGGTGACCGCCCTGTTCCGCCACCCGCTGGGCATCCCGATCCCGCACACGGCCCTGATCCGCAAGAAGAAGGACGACATCGGCGAACAACTCGGCGGCTTCATCGAAGAGAACTTCATGACGCCCGATGTGGTGGTGTACCGAGCCGAGCAGCTGGATCTGCCCCGACGGTTGTCGACGTGGGTGGCCGACCCGCGCAACGCGCCGCGGGTGAGTGGCGAAGCCGCCCGAGCGATCAAGCTCGCCGCGGAGATGCTGCGCGACGAGGATGTCGAACAACTCATCCAGGCCGCGTTGAAGTGGGCGGCCGAACCCCAGTGGGCGCCGCCCACCGGCCGCATCCTCGAACAGCTGATCGCCGAGGATCGTCTGGAGCCGGTGTTCCAGCTGCTGTGTGACCGGGCTCATGAATGGGCGGTCGGCAGCCAGGATCTGATCGATCGGGTCGTGGACCGGGACGGACCCCAGTGGACGCCGAAGTTCGTCAACAGTCTGGTGGGGGACCGGATCTATCGCGAGCTCGTCGACTTCACCTACAAGGTGCGGGTGGATCCCGATCACGAATTGCGGCGTGCCATGCACGAATTCGTGGAGAAGTTCGCCGATGATCTGCAGCACGACCCCGAGATGATCGCCAAGTTCGAGGCTCTCAAGCTCGAACTGGTCGGGCGCGACGAGGTGACCGGTGCCGCGTCGACGGCGTGGCAGACCGGCAAGGCCGTCATCGAGGAGATGCTGTCGGACCCGAACAGCACGCTGCGGAACACGTTGTCGGACTCCATCATCCAACTCGCGGAACGTGTCCGCGACGACCGGCCGCTGCAGGAGAAGATGAACGGTTGGGTGGCGCGGGTCGCACACCACGTCGCCGCGAACTACTCACAGGAGATCATCTCGGTCATCACCGAGACCGTGCGTGGTTGGGATGCCGATGACACGAGTCGCAAGATCGAACTACAGGTCGGCCGCGACCTGCAGTTCATCCGGATCAACGGCACCGTCGTCGGCGCACTCGCCGGGCTCGTCATCTACTCCACCTCGGTGCTGATCTTCTCCTGACGCATCGTCCGCGGCGTCGAACCGGGAGTTTGCTGTGTGCTTGCACGGGCTAGCACTGGTGTTGATACTGGGAGAACGGGCCGAAAGTCGGACACATCGCCGAACGTCGGGCCCCACCATGAGAACGGAGCGTTGATGCAGTCCGAGAAGGATGAAGCGTCCCCCGACGCGGACCGCGCCTCGGCCGCCGACTCCGCCGCACCGGGTGAAAGCTCCACTGCTGACCGCGTTTCCGGCGTCGAGGTGGCCGGCGACGACCCTGATTCGACGACCCCCATCGCGGTGGAGGCGGTCGAGGCCGTCGCCAACGCGGCCCAGGACATCGGTGCGTTCATCCGGTCCCAGCGGGTCGCGGGCAAGGTCTCGCTGCGCCAGCTCGCCGAGCGGGCGGGCGTGAGCAACCCCTACCTGAGCCAGATCGAACGCGGCCTGCGGAAACCGTCGGCGGAAGTGCTCGCCCAGATCGCCAAGGGTCTCCGCGTGTCGGCCGAGGTCCTGTACGTGCGGGCGGGGATACTCGAAGAACGGCCCGCGAGCCCGGTCCGTGATGCTCTCATCGCAGATGACTCCATCAACGAACGTCAGAAGCAGATGTTGCTGGAGATCTACGAGTCGTTCCGGAAAGAGAACACGATCGAGTCGACCGGCAAGGAGTAGTTGATGAGCGAGAACCCGTTGACCACAGCCGTGGGGCAGGTGGCTGCCTTGCTCGCAGACGTGCGTGAGCGCGGCGAGGCCGCGAGCGAGCAAGCCCAATCGAAGCTCGTCGAGACCGTCGGGTCGACCCAGGCGAAGGTCGCCGACGCGCAATCCAAGATCGCCGAGACCGTCGAGAACACCCAGTCCAAACTCGCCGAGACGGTCGGTTCGACACAGTCCAAGCTCGAGGCGCGGATCACCGGTTCGCGGGACGACGCCCAGGCCCGGATCGACGAGGCGCTCGCCACGGCACTGGCCATCTTCGAGGACGCGAGGACCAAACTGTCGGCGCTGCCGGTCGAATTGCCCGCCGAGATCGAGGATCTGAAGGCGCGGTTCTCCCCGGAGGAGCTGCGCAAGGTGGCCGAGGCGTACCTCGCGGTGGCCGCGGGACTGCTGACCGCGCTGGCGGAACGACGCGACGAGGCGGTGGAGAAGCTCAAGTCACAACCGCTCGTCGGCGAGAACCTGCCGAAGCTCGAGAAGGTGTACAACGACGCCGTCGGTCTCACCGAAGACGCGCTGGGGACGATCTCCGAGCAGACCCGGGCGGTCGGCGAACGTGCGCTGAAGCTGGCGAACCGGACCGACGATGCGCCCCGCGACGAGAAGCCACGCATCGAGCCGCCGGTGAAGTCGGAAGGCGACATCGTTCCGCCGGCGAAGGCGGCACCGGCGAAGAAGGCGGCACCCGCCGAGAAAGCCGCGGTCACGACGGCGCCGGCCAAGGAAGCGGCGAAGAAGGCATCGCCGGCGAAAGAAGTGGCGAAGAAGGCCCCGGCGACAAAGACTCCGGCGACCAAGGTCCCGGCCAACAGTGCGCCGGCCAAGAAGACGCCGGCCAAGAGCGCTCCGGCGAAGAAGGCGGCGACGAAGAAGGCGGCGCCGGCCAAGGCGCCCGCCAAGAAGGCCGCCGCCGTCAAGGGCCCGGCCGAGCGGGCTGCCGCGAAGACCGCCGCCAAGAAGGCCCCGGCCAAGAAGGCCCCGGCAAAGAAGACTCCGGCGAAGAAGGCTGCGACCACACAGACCGCGGCCACGAAGACCCCGGCGAAAAAGGCCGCCGCGAAGCAGACCCCGGCCAAGAAGGCTGCTGCCAAAAAGGCCCCGGCGAAAAAGGCGTCTCCCGGCGCCGAATGATCGTCGACGGGCCGGGTGACCGCACCGCGTCGTAGGGTGTCGCAGCAAACGGCACTCGCCCGACTACAGTGTTCGACGTGGACTTCTTCAGCGTAATGGCCTACGGCCAGAGTCTGATCATGCTGACCCTCACGGTGGTCGCGGGCATCGCCTCGACCGTCGCGCTCATCCACGCCGCCATCCAGCGGCCCGACGCCTTCCCGGCGGTGGATCGGCAGAGCAAGGTCATCTGGGTCTCGATCCTCGCCGCCGCGACCCTGTTCATCTGGTTCTTCGGTGCGGTGAACTTCTTGGGCATCATCGGAGTGGTCGCGATGCTCGTCTACCTCGTCGACGTACGCAAACGGGTCGACGACATCCAGGGCAAGTCCTGGTTCAGCAAAAGGGCCTGACGCATCGTGGCGGAGTATCGGATCAACGACCTGGCGGAGGCGTCCAGGGTCAGCGTTCGCAACATCCGGGTCTATCAGGACCGCGGATTGTTGCCGCCGCCCACCATTCGCGGACGCGCCGGTTGGTATTCCGACCAGCACCTCGTCCGGCTGAACCTGATCTCGCGCATGCTCGAGCGCGGTTACACCTTCGCCACCATCAGTGAGCTGCTGCACGCGGCGCATCACGGCATGCGGGTGGAGCAGATCCTGCGCGGCACACCGAAGGGCGGCCGGTTCCGCAACTTCAAGCGCGCGGCGACGATCACCATCACCGAGTTGCGCAAGACGCTGAACGCCAGCGACCGGTCGATCGCGCTCAGCCAGAAGCTCGGACTACTGGCGAAGGACGGCGCGCACTACGCGATTCGCAACCCGGAATTGCTCGAGGGGGCCGAGATCCTGGTCAAGAGCGGGGTCGACATCGATGTCCTGCTCGACCGGTGGGTCCGCGTCCAGGAAGACCTCGAAGATGTCGCCACCAGCTTCGTCTCGATCATCACCGACAAGTACTTCGACGAGAACCTCCCCGACCTGGGCGAGGCCGGTGTCAGCGAGATGGCCGACCTCATCCAGACGGTTCGGCCCATCGCCCACGAGATCGTCGAGACGACGTTCCGCAAGGCGCTCGACGAGCAGATCTCCAAGGCGATCGGGGAGGCGGCGACCTACTTCGACGCCGAGGTGCCCCCGCCGGTCCTTCCTGCCGACGAGGAGTCGGAGCCGGCACAGGCGGACTATGAGACAACGGACGTTGGTACATTGAAGCCCGAGACGGGGCGCTGAGCCGAATTCGGCGCCTCGCAGAGGGTCGGTGAGGCCCTCCACAGGTGAGGAGTGCCGGATGAACACGAAGTCAGTGGCCAGCGCGGGCAGCGTCGCGACCGCGATCGGTGCGGGCGTGGTCGCGCTGGGAATCGGAACCGTCTTCGCGCGACTCGCGCGCGAGGCACTGCAGGCCGAATTCGCCGTCGACGACGGCCCGGACGATCTCCTCACCCGCCCGGACAACGCCCCGCAACGTCTCGAGGTCCCGACCGCGGACGGGGCCCGTCTCAATGTCGAGGTCTACGGTGACCCCGACGGCCCCGGCGCCGACGACACCGGCGACGTCATCGTGATGGTCCACGGCTGGACCTGCAACACCGCCTACTGGTACCCGCAGATCAACCACCTGGCCGCCTCCGAGGGCGGCTCACGCCGGGTCGTCACGTACGACCAGCGCGGCCACGGTGGCAGTGAGCGCGGCCACCGCCGACCGACCGTCGCCATGCTCGGTGAGGACCTCGACGCGGTGCTCGAGGCGGCAGTGCCGGCCGGTCGCCGCGCAATCCTGGTGGGGCACAGCATGGGCGGCATGACCATCATGTCGTGGGCGGCCCAATACCCCGAGAAGGTCGGGTCGCTGGTGTCGTCGGTGGTGCTGGTCTCGACCGCCGCCAAGGCGGTCATGGACAACCACCTGCTGATCCCGGTCGATCTGCCGGTGTACGCCAAACCGTTCGCGCCGGCCGCCGCGAAGATGATCACCTCGGTCCCGGTTCCGATCCCGAAGACGTCCTACGGCGTCCGCTTCTCGCACTACATCGCCCTCGGGCCGCACGCCCGCCGGGCGCACGTCGAGTTCGTCGACGAGATGATCGGCTCGTGCCCGCCGCGCGCTCGGGCCGGGTGGGGTTCGGCGATGGGGAAGCTCGATGTGACCGCCGGACTCGAGGCGTTGACGGTGCCGACCACCGTGGTCGTCGGCACCGAGGACCGGCTCACCCCGCAGGTACACGCCGAGCAGATCGCCGAGGTGTTGCGCCGCAACGGTTCGCTGCGAGAGCTGGTCGTCTACGACGGCGTCGGACACATGTCGAGCATCGAGGCCGCCGAACGCTTCAACGCCCTGCTCGACGACGTCGTCGCCGAGAGTTCCCGGGAGACAGCGGATCTGAAGGACACCCAGTCGGTCTGACCGGTCTTTCCCGTCACAGACTGCAGTTGACCAGAACCGGCTCGGGCCGCAATGTCACCCCGAACGCCTCGACGACGCCGTCGCGGACCTCGCGGGCCAGATCGAGGAGCTGGGCAGTGGTCGCGGCGCCCCGATTGGTCAACGCCAGAGTGTGTTTCGTCGAGAGTCGGACCGCCGCGTCCGGGCCCGGGTGCCCACGGTGGAAGCCTGCCCGTTCGATCAGCCACCCGGCCGACAGTTTGATCGCCGCGTCGGTGTCATCGGTGCCTGCGCGATAGGTGGGGATCGCGACATCGTCGCCGACGCGGGCCGCGATCCGGTCGAGCACCGCCGGGGCGTCATCGCCCGGCACGATCGGGTTGGTGAAGAACGAACCGGCGCTCCAGGTGTCGAAGTCCGTCGCGTCGAGCACCATGCCCTTGCCCGCGCGCAGGTCGAGCACGGCTGCACGCACCGTGGCGGCGTCGACCCGATCGTCCGGCTCGACCCCCACGCGGGTCGCGAGTTCGCGGTAGCGGATCGGCTGGCTCACGCGATCGTCGTTGAGCCAGAACGAGACCGCGACGACCACGAAGTCGTGTCGGTGCTTGAGATTGCTGGTCCGGTAGCCCAGACCGAGCTCGGTGGGGGAGACCCACCGCAGGTTGCCGGAGCGTCGATCGAGGACCTGAACCGATCGGAGGATGTCGGCCACCTCGACGCCGTATGCCCCGACGTTCTGCACCGGGGTCGCCCCGGCCGCGCCGGGGATCCCGGAGAGGCACTCGAGCCCGCCGTAACCGGCGTCGACCGTCGCGGCGACCAGCTGGTCCCAGCCCACGCCGGCGTCGGCGACCACGTGCGGCCGTCCCGACTCACGGCCCGAACCGAACTCGACGCGGCCGCTGGCGAGTACGACCGCCGTCCCGTCGAACCCGGCGTCGCCGATGACGAGGTTGGAACCGCCGCCGACGACGAGGACCGGCTCGGACCGTGCATCGAGGTCGAGGATGGTCTCCACGATGGTGCGGGTGTCTTCGCAGCGGATGATCTCGCGCGCGGGCCCACCCAGACGCAGGGTGGTCAGCTCGGCGAGGGGCGCGCTCAGCGGCGCCTGCGTGTTGGTCACGTCCTCAACGTTAACCGGCGGGCGGTAGCGTTCTCATCATGGCGAGCAAGCTGCAGCACACGGTGTCCT
Source organism: Gordonia sp. AC31 (assembly GCF_031844505.1). Taxonomy (NCBI): domain Bacteria; kingdom Bacillati; phylum Actinomycetota; class Actinomycetes; order Mycobacteriales; family Gordoniaceae; genus Gordonia; species Gordonia sp. AC31. The sequence continues at coordinate 126,627 of NZ_JAUZVK010000012.1, read as the reverse complement.
ATCCCTTCTCCACCGCGCGTCTGTGGGCGATCTACACCACCGAGAAGTACTGGCACGACCTCGTCGAGCGCATGAACTCCGGGCACGGGCATGTCGAGAAGGTGACGATCACCGGCGACACGGTCACCGTCGAGATCCAGCAGGGCATTCCCGCCGACAAGCTGCCGTCCGCGGTCACCAAGGTCATGCCGGGCGACCTCCGAATCCCGCGCAAGAACACATACCGCCTGGTCGGCGACCGGATCGAGGGGGAGACACATGCCACGGTCGACGGGGCGCCGGTGCCGGTCGACATCACCGGCACCACCGTGACGTCGGGTGACCCGGCGACCACCGACAACCGCGCCGAGGTGTCGGTGAATCTCCCGCTGTTCGGCGGGAAGATCGAGAAGGCGGTGGTCAGCGAGCTGTCGGCGCTGCTCGACGCCGAGCGCGGACACACCGTCGAGTGGGAGACCGAGAATCCGCTGACGTAGCCTGGTCTGCATGGCACGACGGCTCAGCTACTCCGCTCGGTACACGCAGTCCGCGGAGAAGCTCTACCAGGCCCAGAGCATCAAGCAGTACTGGGACGACATGATGGCGGGCTTCCAGATGATCTCCCCGCACTGCGAGGTCGACTCCTTCGTCTCCGACGAGACGGGTATCCGGGTGGTCCTCAAGCAGACGATCGGGCGCGACCAGCTGCCCGCGCTCGCGCAGACGGTGATGAAGAAGGACATGGTCATCACCCGCGAGGAGACCCTGGGCCCGTTCGACCCGGACAACACCAAGGGCACCTACAACGCCTCGATCCCGGCGGGACCGGGCAGCCTCAACGGTTGGCAGGAACTCTTCCCCACCGAGAACGGTGGCTGCACGATCCGCCGGACCAGTGAGGCGAAGGTCTTCGTCCCGTTCGTCAACGGCAAGCTCGAGCAGATGATCCTGATCAACCTCGTCGACCTGTTCCGCGCCGAGGCCGAGTACGCCAAGGACTGGGTCGACAAGAACTTGTGATCCGAGCCGGCCGCCCGTCCGTCAGGTCCGAGCGCATCGAGCACAGACCGCAGGGCCGGGTCACCCGGGGCACGACGAACATCAACCGGCTCCGGCGGGTGGACAGGTGGATGGTCCACTCCCCGCGGGTGCGTGCCGCCCTGGACGTGCCCCGGCCGCTGGTCGTCGACCTCGGCTACGGTGCGCGTCCGGACACGACCGTCGAGATGGCCGAACGGCTCCGCGCGGTCGCCCCGGATCTGGAGATGGTCGGTCTCGAGATCGACCCCGCCCGCGTGGTCGAGCCCCGTGCCGGCGTGCGGTTCGGGCTCGGCGGCTTCGAGCTGGGCGGCCTGCGACCCCGGGTGGTGCGCGCGTTCAACGTGCTGCGTCAGTACGACGAGAACGAGGTCGACGACGCGTGGGCCCGGATCCGTGGTGCACTCTCGCCGGGCGGAGTGATCGTCGAGGGGACGTGCGACGAGATCGGCCGACGGTGCAGCTGGGTGCTGCTAGACGTCGACGGGCCGGTGAGCATGACCCTCAGCTGGGCGCCGGAGCATTCGGACCGTCCGTCGGACCTGGCCGAGCGTCTGCCCAAGGCGCTGATCCATCGCAACGTGCCGGGCGAGCGGATCCACACCCTGCTGACCCTGGCCGATCAGTGCTGGGACATCGCCGCGCCGTTGGCGCCGTACGGCCCGCGCGCCCGATGGGTGCATGCACTGGGTCTGCTGCGCGACCGTGGGGTCGACTGCGAGATGCCGCGGCGCCGCCTGTCCGACAACGTGCTCACGGTTCCGTGGGAGACCGTCGCACCGGCTGGATAGTGTGGCCGTCATGCGTGTCGCGATGGCCCAGATCAGTTCGACCGACGACCCCACCGCCAACCTCGAGACGGTGCGTGCGGTCACCGCGGACGCGGCGTCGCGCGGCGCCGAGCTCGTCGTCTTCCCGGAGGCCACGATGTGCCGGTTCGGGGTGCCGCTGAAGCCGGTCGCCGAGGATCTCGACGGTCCGTGGGCGCGCGGGGTGTCCGAGGTCGCCGCGGCGTCAGGGGTCACGGTGGTGGCCGGGATGTTCACGCCTGCCGGCGACGGCCGGGTCCGCAACACCGTCGTCGTCGCACACCCGGACGGGACACGCCGCGGGTACCACAAGATCCATCTCTACGACGCCTTCGGATTCACCGAGTCGAAGAACGTGGCCGCGGGAGCGGAGCCGCTGACCTTCGCGGTCGGCGACGTCACCGTCGGCGTGGCCACCTGCTACGACATCCGATTCCCCGCATTGTTCACCCACCTCGCACGGAAGGGCGCCCAGGTGATCGTGGTACCCACGTCGTGGGGTTCCGGACCGGGCAAACTCCGTCAGTGGGAGGTGCTGGCCTCGGCCCGAGCGCTGGACTCGACGACCTTCGTCGTGGCCGTCGACCAGGCGTTTCCCACCGACGACGCGGCCGCGTCGTCGAGCGCGCCGACCGGAATCGGACACAGCCAAATCACAGACCCATTCGGTACGTTGGTCGCCGCGTATCCGGATAGCATCCGGGTGGACGTGCACGACCTCGACCTAGCACTGGTCGAGAAAGCCCGTACGCAACTGGCAGTCCTCGCCAACGAGCGCCCACTGCCGGTCGGCGGCGAGACGGACAACGACGTGACGCCGGCCCACACGCGGCTCCGCGAGTCAGACGACCCAGGACGGAACCCATGAGCGACAGCAACACGCCCCGCCCCGATTCCTCATCCGGGGACCCCGCCGACGCAACCGGCAAGCACGATCCGAACACGAACAACCCCGGCGACCCCGATCCCGCGACCGGTGAGCCGACCTCGACGGGCCAGGGCGGCGAATGGCGTCCGGTGTCCGGCACCGAACAGGGCGAGCCGCCCGCGACCGAGCAGTTCGCGACCGAACCGATCGTCCCGGGAGCGCAGGCCTACTCGGCCATCCCGCCGTCCGATGCCGACACCGGTGCCATCGGCGGCGCCAAGCCCCCCACCTCGCAGTTCGCGCCCGGCGAAGACCCGTACGGGCCCGGGACGACCGCCTCGGGACCGATTCCGCCGGGATCGCCCGACGGCACCGGCAGCGGGCCGGTCCTCACCTCCCCGCGCAAGAAGCGGAGCACCCGCAAGATCGTCGCCTTCAGCGTCGTCGGTGTGCTGCTCCTCGCGGTCATCGCCGCGGTCGGCAGCGAGCTGTACCTGCGCAACAAGGTCACCAACTGTCTCGAGGAATCCTTCAGCGGGCTGACCGGCGTGCCGACCGAGGTGTCGCTCAGCCGTAAGCCGATCCTCCTGCAGGGCAGCGGCGACATCCCGTTCGTACAGGTCGACACCGATGACAGTGCCGGGGGCGTCCGTCTGCACATGCGTGCCGACGGCATCTCGGGCACCGAGAACTCCACCGACATCCAGAGTCTCGACGGCACGGGTTTCATCCCCTACGAGCGGATCGTCGAACTCAGCAAGGAGCAGGCCGGGGCGTCCGGTCAGAGCACCGGCACTCCGACCGGGGGCGTCGGCGCGGTCGAGCAGATCACCGGCAATGCGGCCGATGGCACCTTCGAGGTGCAGGCAGCGTTCCCGGTCATGGTCTTCCAGGTGCCGGTGTCGGCGACCATCAAACCGGTGCTGAACGACGGGCGGGTCGACTTCGAGGTCGTGAAGGCCAGCGCCCTGGTCTTCGGCATCCCGCCGGATTTCGCGCAGCAGATCGTCGACCAGATCACGACGTCGTCGCTCGGCCCGTTCTTCGACGAGGTGCAGGTCGACTCGCTCGAGGTGACCGACAGCGGGCTCGAGTTCGCCATCAGCGGTTCGGACGTGCAGCTGACCAGTGAGATGACCGGCACGTCGTCGCAGAGCCAGTCGGGCGGTTGCTCGGTCTGACCGGGACTGGGACTCAGACCGCCGGCGGCGGGTCGACGGTCAGGAACCAGACCGTCGGTCCGTCGGTCAGCGTGAACTCTTCGTAGACCCGGCCGCCCCACTTCCGTGCGTACACGTCGACCATGTGGGCGTCGGCCGTGCTGGCGGTGACCGGCGACCCCGCGCCGAGGGCCTCCTGCAGGACGGGTTCGAGCATCGCCGCGAGAGTGCCGTTCCTTCGATGGGCCGGGTGGACGAGCGCGAACACGATGCTGTGCGCGGAATCGATCGCGAGCGCACGCGATTTCTCCTGGAGTTCACGGAATCGTGGAATCAAACCATCCAGGGCGGTCACGAAATGGCGTGTACGGTTCGCCAGTTCGTCGTCGACCGGTTGGGTCCGATGATCGGGGCCCGCCACCGCGATCAGTCCGGTCAATTCCCCGGTGGTGGCGAACAGGCCCCGCAGGCCCGGTAGGAGATCGGTGAAGAGGACGTCGCCATACCACCGGAACACTTCGGGCGGGGAGTTCTCGCCCAGGAGCCATCGATAGACCGGGACCTCCTGCATTCCCGCCGCGAGAAGGTCGAGCGCGGGCGGGCGGTCGGCGGCCGTCAACGACCGTGATCGAGTCCCGGTCGCGTGAATGCTGACCATTGTTCCATGCCACCATGAAATCCCCGCGAATGTTTCCGGTCGGGTGTATTCCGCGGTCGATGGCACGAGATTCATGTGTTGTTTAGAACGGCATTTGAGAACCCAAACCAAGAATTATTCATATCGCAGGACGATTCCGTGATCGGTCTGTAACGTCGCCCCCGAGTCGTGTGACCAGGTGAGACGCGCGACCGACACTCAGGCATCTCACCATCATCAGAGGAGACGGATATGGCAGGCATAGTCGAGGGCGGTCTCGCGGGTGCGATCGGAGGCGCGGTCGAGGCGATCATCGGCGGGCTCGGTGACGCGGGTTCGATCGGCGGCGGTTCGCTCGATGGCAGCGATTCGGAGACCTGAATCGACCCGACTCACCACCGGTTCAGCAGTTGATGGCCCCGACGGCATCAACTGCTGAACTGTTTCTGGGCCGAGTCAGTATTTGACGCAGGCGTCCGGACGTTGCATTTTCGATGCATTACACGGGTGATCACATTCGATTTCCGATGATTTCAATTCGGGCAACGTTGCGCTTTCAGCAGGGAAAACGCTGTTTCCGTGGGTCCGATTGTTGCGATATGCGAAAGCTGGTTTCGCTGATAGGGGAGACATTCCCGAAATGAATATGTAACGTCGGCGTCGAGCCGACGCACGGGTGAGAGCGGACGGTGATCAACGAACAATCTCACCGATGACGAAGGGAGCAGATATGTCTGACGCAATCGAGGGTGGCATCTCCGGCGCTATCGAGGAGATCATCGGCAACCTGGTCACCGGTTCGCTCGGTGGCGACGATGGCGGAACCGTCGAGTAGTCGCCTACGACACAGACTTCACACCGCCCCGCGACGCCACGTCGCGGGGCGGTGTGCTGTGTAGGGACCTCAGGTGAAGACGACGGTCTTGCGCCCGTGGACCAGTACGCGGTCCTCGAGATGCCAGCGCAGACCGCGGGAAAGCACCAGGGCCTCGATGTCGCGACCCTGTCGGACCATGTCGGCGACCGAGTCGCTGTGGTCGACGCGGATGACGTCCTGTTCGATGATCGGACCGGCGTCGAGGTCGGCGGTGACGTAGTGGCAGGTGGCGCCGATCAGTTTCACACCGCGCGCGAAGGCCTGATGATAGGGCCGGGCGCCGATGAAGCTGGGCAGGAAGCTGTGGTGGATGTTGATGGCCCGCCCGGCCCACGCATCGCACAGCTGCGGCGGCAGGATCTGCATGAAGCGCGCGAGCACCACGGCGTCGGGGTCATAACCCTCGACGATCCGCCCCAGCTCGCCGAAGGCCTCGGCCTTGCGCTCGCTCGCGAACGGAACATGGTGGAACGGGATACCGAACCGAGTGGCCAGGTCTTCCAGCTCGCGGTGGTTGCCGACGACCGCCCGGATGGCCGCCGGCAGTTCTCCACGATGTGCACGTCCGAGCAGGTCGATGAGGCAGTGGGTCTCCTTGCTCACCAGGAGGACCACGGACTTCGTCTCTCGCGAATCGGTGAGGCGCCACTCCGTTTCGGGTCCGAGTTCGGCGGCCACCTCCGACGCGAAGCGCGCGCGCAGTTCGTCCGCGGTCGACGACACCGAATCCGCGCGGATGGCCTGGCGGGTGAAGAACCACCCGGTCTCCTCGTCGGAGTGATAGGCCGCCTCGGTGATCCAGCCCCCGACATCGGTGAGGAAGGTCGAGATCCGCGCCACGATGCCGGTGCGGTCGGGGCAGCCGAGCGTCAGCACGTAGCGGCGCTCGGTCTGGTCTGTCGGGATCGTCTGTGCGGGGGCCACGACAGTCAGTGTGCCAAGCTCGTCGGTGTGACGAACAAGGACCTGCGACGCGGCGACGTCGCCGCCATCATCGACCACACCTTGCTCAAACCCGAGGCGACCCGGGCCGACGCGGAGGCCACGGTCGCCGAGGCCGCACGACTCGGGGTGCTCGCCGTCTGCCTCTCGCCGTCGATGTTGCCGATCGACACCGGGGAACTGCGGACCTGTGTCGTGGCCGGGTTCCCGTCAGGGAAACACCACTCGCTGGTCAAGGCGGCCGAGGCGCGTCTGGCCGTCGACTCCGGGGCCGACGAGATCGACATGGTGATCGATGTGGGTGCGGCCGTCGACGGCCGGTTCGACGAGGTGTTCGCCGACGTCCTGACCGTCCGGGAGGCCGTCGGCGACGACACCCTCCTGAAGGTGATCATCGAATCGGCCGCGCTGCTGCAGTTCGCCGGGCCTGACACCGTCACCGAGGTGTGCCGCCGCGCCGAGCGGGCCGGTGCGTCGATGGTGAAGACGTCGACCGGGTTCCATCCGGCGGGCGGCGCGAGCGTCGAGGCGGTGCAACTGATGCGCGCCGCGGTGAGCGACCGGGTGGGAGTCAAGGCGAGCGGTGGCATCCGGACCGCCGAGGCGGCCGCTGAGCTCATCGCCGGGGGGGCGACCCGGCTCGGGCTGTCCGCGTCGGCCGCCGTGCTCGACGGATTCCCCGAGTAGGCGGCCGGCCGCGGATCTGCGGACCGGCATCGGTCACGCCAGGGCGGAGACCTTGGCGTCGAGGTCGGCCATGACCAGGCTGGCGTTGACCGCGGCACCGGCGGACACGCCCTCGCCCATGGCGACGGTCACCATCGCATGCACGGTGGTGGTGTTGCCCACTGCCCACACGCCCGGCAACGCGGTCTCGCCCATCGGGCCGGTCCCGACCAACCCGCCCATCGGGCCGTCGTCGAGGGTGCCGCCGAGTCGCTCGTAGAGGTCGCCGCGGACGATGAATCGCGGCGAGACGACCACCGCGTCGGCCTCGACCACGGTGCCGTCGGTCAGGAGCACGCCGTCGAGGTGGGCAGAACCGTTCTCCGCGCGCGTCCGGACGCGCTCGACGCGGGCGTCGACGATGTCGATGCCGACCGCGGCGAAGTGCGACCGGTCGTCGTCCGACAGGGCGTCGGGATCGTGCGCGACCACGGTCACCCGGTCGCTGAGCTGGCGGAACATCAGTGCCTGATGCGCCGACATCGGGCTCGTCGCGATCTGCACGATGCGTGTTCCGCGGACCTCGTAGCCGTGGCAGTACGGGCAGTGCAGCACATCGTGTCCCCACAACTCCGCGACGCCGGGGAGGTCGGGGAGTTCGTCGACCAGGCCGGTCGCCAGGATGAGGCGACGGGCCGCGACGACCTCGCCGGAGGACAGACGCAGGGTGAAGTCGTCGACGGTGCCGGCCGCGTCGGCGACTGTGCCGGAACGGATCTCGGCGCCGTATCCCGTCGCCTCCGCCCGGCCGCGGGCGAGTAGCTCCAGGGGTGCGATCCCGTCCTGCCCCAGCACATTGTGGGCGCCGGCCGCCGGTGCGTTGCGCGGTTGCCCCGCGTCGATGACCACGACCTTGCGCAGTGATCGCGCGAGGACGGTCGCGGCGCTGAGTCCGGCAGCTCCGCCGCCGACGATGGCCACGTCGTATTCGGTTGTGGGGAAATCTTTTCGGGCGGATGAGGAGTTGGTCATCGTTGCTCGCTCTCGGGGGTGGGAATGGGGGAGGTGCGCGGCCGGGCGATCCAGAGGAGTCGTCCGGCGGCGAGGGTCAGGTCATCGAGACGATTCCGCGCGTCTGCCTCGGTCAAGTCGTCGAGCAGGGCGAGGTCGGCGGGATCGAGGGTGTCGGCCAAGCGATGCCGGAACTGGGCGAACCAGTGCCGGGCGTACCGCGCGACCGACTGGCTCGGGTCGCTGCGCCGGACGTGGACGGTCTCCGCGCGGAGTACCTCGTAGTCGACGTCGTGAAACGCGTCGGTCCAGTCCACGAGCGCCTCCCACCCGGCCCCGGCGGCCGCGGTCTGGCAGCGGTCCTGCAGCCCGAGCAGTTCGGCGTCCTCGTGGGCGGGGACGAAACGCGGGACGCCCGCCATCTCGGTGATCACGACGATGCCCTCCGGTCCGAGCGAGGTCGCGGCCTCCCGCAACAGGCGCCGCGGATCGGCGACGTGATGCAGCGACATCGCCGCCCACACGACGTCGGGCGTTCCGAGCGGCGGCAGTCCGTCGTCGAGATCGGCGACGACGGCGGTCACCCGATCGTCGAAACCGCCCTCCCGTGCGCGTCGTTCGACGAGCGCGACCATGTCGGACGACCCGTCCACCGCCAGGATCGAGGCGTGCGGGAAGCGGCGGGCGAGTGCCTCGGTGCCGGTCCCGGTCCCCGCCCCGAGATCGGCGATTCGCGCGGGTACGCGCCCCAGGACCTCGGCGACGAGGCGGGCGGCGTCCTCGAGGTAGTCGGCCATGAGCTCGGCGTCGAGGTCGAGGACCGCGGCGAGCCGGGCGTGGTTGTGGTGGTCGGTGTGGTTCGGGTGCTCGTGATGTCCGGCGGTCGGATGGGGATGGTGCGTGCTGGTCATGACCCCACGGTAGCGCCGCCATGCCCGGATGGCATAGCATCTTGCCAATGACGCAAGAACTCGACGCGGTCGTCCGCCAGCGCATCCGCGGCCTCCGCATCGCCAGGGGCTGGACGCTCGACGCGCTCGCCGCCCGGTGCTATCTGTCGCCGTCCACACTGAGTCGGATCGAGACCGGGCATCGGCGGGTGGCGCTCGACCAGCTCGTACCGATCGCCCGCGCGCTGGGCACGACCCTGGATCAGCTGGTCGAACCCGCGGACGACACCGATGTCGTGATCCGGCCCCAGCCGCACACGGTGGAGGGCATGACGATGTGGCTGCTCTCGCGGGAGAACGCCCCACAGGGTGTCACCGTGGCGAAGATGCGGTTCGACCGCGAGCAACCCGTCGGTGACCTGCGCGTCCATCCGGGCTACGAGTGGTTCACGGTGCTGTCGGGAACCGTGAGGCTGTGGCTGGGCGACCGTACGATCCTCGTGCCCGAAGGTGACGCCGCGGAGTTCTCGACGATGATCCCGCACGCCATCTGCGCGTATCAGGGCCCGGCGGAGGTGCTGTCGATGATGGACCACGCCGGCGAGCGCGCGCACCTGCCGTCCGTGCGAACCGGACGCGCGGCCCGCGACGACGACGCCCCGGACGCCTGACCACCTGCCCCGCGGCCGCACACCACCGATGCGAGGCGGCGCATCGGTACTGTTGTTGCGGTGATGACTCCCCAGACCTCGGTGAACCGACGCTCCGTGCTCGCCGCGGCCGGGGTCGGAGCGCTCGGGGTCGCGGTGGCGGCCTGCTCCGGCTCCGGCCTCGGCCCCGGAGACGACACACCGGCCGACCCGCCGGTCACCCTGACTTTCACCCCGGCCCTCGATGCCGAGCCGGCCACCCCGACCGCCGAGTTCTCGGTCAAGGCGACCGACGGTTCCCTCAACCCCGACGTGAAGCTGACCAACCCGCGCGGCGTCGTGGTGAAGGGTCAGTTGTCGGAGGACCGGACGACCTACACGATCGGCGAGCCCCTCGGTTACGGCACCGAATACACCTGGAGCGGAACGGCGGTGGGTCTCGATCGCAAGGTCGTGCCGGTCGCCGGGACGTTCACCACGCTGCAGCCGTCGAGTCAGGTGAACGTCGTCGTGAACATCGGCGACGGTCAGGAGGTCGGCATCGCGGCGCCGATCATCCTGAAGTTCAACGGGACGGTCGAGGACAAGGAGGCCGTGGAGCGGGCGCTGACCGTCACCACCACACCACCCACCGAGGGGTCGTGGGCGTGGCTCGGCGAGGACAACGGCTCCCGCGTGCACTGGCGCCCCCGCGAGTACTACGCACCCGGCACGAAGGTCAGCATGGCAGCCAAGCTGTACGGCCTCGACCACGGCGGCGGCGCGTACGGCGCGGCCGACGTGACCAGCGACTTCGCCATCGGGCGGGCCCAGGTGGTGAAGGCCGAGGAGTCCTCGCACCGGATCGTGGTGCTCCGCGACGGTGTCGAACTCATGGCGCTGCCGTGCAGCTACGGCGGCGGCGACCTCGACCGGAACGTCACGCGCTCGGGCATCCACGTGGTCACCGAGAAGTACGAAGAGTTCTTCATGAGCAACCCGGCCGCGGGTTACTTCAACATCCGCGAACGCTGGGCCGTGCGGATCTCCAACAACGGCGAGTTCATCCACGCGAACCCGGCGACCGTGAACGTGCAGGGATCGGCGAACGTCACCAACGGATGCATCAACCTGTCGGAGGCCGACGCCGAACGCTACTTCCGGGTCGCGGTCTACGGCGACCCGGTGGAGGTGACCGGGACGCGGATCGCGTTGTCGGAGGCCGACGGCGACATCTACGACTGGATCTACGACTGGGAGACCTGGCAGGGCATGTCGGCCATCAAGGGCGAGGTCCGCGAGACCTCGGTCCCGGCCACGCCCAGCGGGGCGCCCACCTCGAACGCCCCGGCCCCGCGCTAGCCGTTAGCCGGTCTTGATGTTCCGCCGGGCCGAGGCCTGATCGCGCGGCTTGAGGATGATCTGGTCCAGGTTGACGTGCGGCGGCCGGGACGCGACGAACCCGATGACCTCGGCCACGTCCTCGGCGACGAGCGGTGTCAGGCCCTCGTAGACCTTGTCGGCGCGTTCCTGGTCGCCCTCGAAGCGGACGAGGGAGAAGTCGGTCTCGACCATGCCCGGCGCGATCTCGGTGAGCCGGACCGGCTTCCCGAGGAGTTCATAGCGCAGGGTCCGGTGGGTGACACCCTGCGCGTGCTTCGCCGAGGTGTACCCGGCGCCGTTGTCGTAGGCCTCGAACGCCGCGATCGAGGTGACGGAGACGATCAGGCCGTCACCCGAGGCGATGAGTGCGGGGAGCAACGCCTTGGTGACCCGCAGGCTCCCCAGCACGTTGGTCTCCCACATCCAGCGCCAGTCGTCGAGGTCGGCGGTTGACACCGGGTCGAGACCCTTGGCGCCACCGGCGTTGTTCACCAGCACGTGCACCGTGTCGAGGCCGTCGACGAAGGCGGCCACGGACTGCTCGTCGGTGACGTCGAGTTGTCTTCCGGTGCCGCCGATCTCGTCGGCCAGCGCGGTCACCCGATCGACCCGGCGCGCCCCCAGCACCACGTGGAAGCCCTGCGAGGCGAGCTGCCGCGCGGTGGCCGCGCCGATCCCCGAACTCGCGCCGGTGACCACGGCGATCGGTCGGTTGTCCTTCGACTGGGAGGCGGTGTCGGTGCTCATGGGGTCAACCTTACGGACCGCGCTGCTACATTCGTCGCATGCGTGGGGGAGTGATCCCGGCGGCGCTGCAACTGACCTCCACCCCGGCGGCGGCGGTACTGCACGCGATCCGGGTCGGCGGACCGGTGACGCGGGATCAGCTCGCCGCGACGACGGGTCTGTCGCCGGCCACGATCAACCGCCAGGTGCACGCGCTGGCCGCTCACGGTCTGGTCGTCGAACGCCCCGATCTCGCCGGGCCGAAAGCGATTGGCCGGCCCAAGAATCCGCTGACCATCGACCGCGACTCGCTGTGCGTCGCGGGTATGCACATCGGTGCCCGCCGGACCGTGCTCGTCATCGCCGACCTCGGCGGCCGCACACTGCACAGTCACGCTGTCCTGACGCCGACCGGCGATCAGGAGGACGCGCTCGCGCACCTCAGCGGACTGCTCGCCGAACTCGCCGCCCGGTTCAGCGGGCGGCGGGTGCTGTGGGGAGGTGTCGCGGTCGGTGGCGCGGTCGACGCCGAGACCGGGGTGGTGAACCACCGGGTCCTGGGCTGGCATCAACTCGCCGTGGGCGCAACACTTGCCGGGCGCCTCGACACACCGGTATCGGTCTGTGAGCACGTCGAGGCGATGGCGGCGGCGGAACTGCTCCTGTCCCACCCGCGCGACGACGGGGGCTCCGGGTTGTTCTTCTACGCCCGCGAAACCGCGGGAATGGCAATGACTCTCGACGGCCGGATACATGTACCCGAACGCGGGGCCGGCACCATCGCGCACCTGCCGGTCACGGCTCCGGTGCTCGCCCCCGGTCTCACCCGGGTCCGGTTGCAGAACGTCATCGGCAACGACGCCGCGGAGGCCGCGGCGCGTCGGCTGGGGATCAGCCCCACGGCCGCCCGGATCGTCGACGAACGGGCCCGCGTGCTCGGCGAATCGGTCGCGCTCATCCGGGATGTGATCAACCCCGATGCCATCGTCGTGGCCGGTGATGCCTTCGCCGCACACCCGCACGGGCTCGCGCCGGTGCAGGCGGCCTTCGACGAGGCGACCACCCTGACCTGGCCGCTGGAGATCGCGCCGTCGAGATTCGGTGTGCGCGTGCAGGAGAGCGCAGCGGTGGTGGTGGCGCTCAGCGTCATCTACGCGGATCCGATCGCGGCGATGGCGACGCTGTAGACAGGCCGTCGGCCCGCCTGCCGCTGCCGTCCGCGCCGGTATCCCCTACGGTGTGTCCATGACGCTGCCCCGCGATGTGTCCGCACGGCTCGAGCTGCGGGTCGACGACCCCACCGAACTGGAGATGCAGATCACCGTCGCCCGATTGCCCGGCCTCCAGTTGGAGGAAGAACTCAAGGTCGAGTTCGACGGCCAGTGGGTGACGCCGGAAGAGATCATCGGTCCGCACGGTTCCCGGATTCACCGGCTCCAGCTGGAGCGGGGTGTCCTGAACATCGACTACTGGGCGTCGGTCCTCACCCCGGCCGATCCGCTGCCCGTCGACATCACCGACCGCTCGACCTATCTGCGCCCGAGTCGATATGCCGAGTGCGACAAGTTCTTCGGCTTCGCCGCGGGACAGTTCGACGCGTCGCTGCCCGACGGGGAGATCCTGACCCAGGTCGCGGAGTACGTGTCGGACCGGCTCAGCTACATCCCCGGGACTTCCGACCCCATCGACGGCGCCGCCGACACCCTGCTCGCCGGTGCCGGGGTCTGCCGCGACTACGCGCATCTCGTCGTCGCGCTGCTGCGGGCCCTGAACATCCCGGCCCGCCTCGTCGCGGTGTACGCCCCAGGGTGTTCGCCGATGGATTTCCACGCCGTCGCCGAGGCGATCGTCGACGGTGAGTGGGTGGTGGTCGACGCGACCGGGCTCGCCCCACGTCAGAGCCTCGTGCGGATCTCGACCGGCCGCGATGCCGCCGACACCGCGTTCCTCGACAACCATCGCGGGTCGATCAACCTCAACTCCTACGAGGTGACGGCGACGGTGCGCGGCGAGCTTCCGATCGACGACGGGAATGCGCGCGTCCGGATAGGGTGAGCGCGTGCATGCGCTCACCTGTCCGGTCTGCAATGCGTTGTCGGGCTTCGATCGTCAGACCTGCCCGAACTGTGCGACGACCGTGGGCGTGCACCTGCCGTCGCGGTCGCTGTACGCGGTCGGGCCGGAGGGGGTCGAGATCGACGCCGGCGCCGGGAGCGGAGCGAGCGGGCCGAGTGAGAAGCGCCTGTGGGTGTGGTGTGCGAATCGTGATCGGACGCAATGCAACTGGTTTGACGCTCGCCGAGGTCGCCGAGGACAGCATCGGCCTGCGGGGTCGGTGTTTCCCCGAGTCGTTGATCCGGCGTCAGCCCGACGCCGAGGACACGCTCGCGCTCGAGAAGCTCGCGCCGGCATCGTTCGACCTGCGGCTGCTGGTGTACCAACTCGTCGATCTGGGTCTGCCGGTGGAGCCGTTCTGGCGCACCGAGGGCGGCCTGGCCTTCGACCTGTTGTCGAGTCAGACCCTCGGCCGGCCGGTGATGATCGGGCACGCGGGCGGGGTGGTGACCATCGACCTCGCCGAGACCCAGGACGCCTATCGGGAGCGCCTGCGGGTCGACCTCGGCGAGCAGTACCGCACCATGCTCGGTCACTTCCGGCACGAGACCGGGCACTACTACGAACACGTCCTCGTCGAGACCGGCCCGGGTGCGGAACGCTACCTCGACCGGTGCCGGGACCTGTTCGGCGACGAACGCGCGAGCTACGCCGACGCGATCAACCGCCACTATCGGTTCGGGGCACCGGAGAACTGGCGGGAGTCGTACATCTCCGAGTACGCCACGATGCATCCGTGGGAGGACTTCGCGGAGTGCTTCGCGCACTACCTCCACATCACCGGGACCATCGACACCGCCCGGGAATCCGGGCTGAATCTCGACGCGCAGCAGGTCCGGTTCACCATGGACCGTGACATCGTGCCGCTCCGGTGGTACGCCGACGAGCCGATCGAACGGCTGCTGTACGACTGGAAGTGGTTGTCGCTCATGCTGAACCGGGTGAACGTGGCCATGGGACGCCGCCCGCTCTATCCGTTCACGATCCCCGAGCCCGTCGTGCGCAAGCTCGGCTTCGTGCACGAGGTGATCCGGGAGAGCGCGCGGCGGGCGGTGACGACGGACCCGCTCGTCGTCGCACCCGCCCAGCCGGCCTAGCGAGCCGAGGCCGTCCGCGCCCGCTGCTCGGCCACGAACGCGAGAACCGTTGCCACATCGTCGGTGTCGGCGATGCGATAGTCGGCGGCGGTGTCACCTTCGCCGACCTTGATGCCGATGTCACCGGTCTGTGGACGCAGGTGCGCGAAGGCCTTCTCGTCCGTGACGTCGTCGCCGAGATAGATGACCGCGTCGGCGCCGACGGCCGCGCGCAGGGTGTCGAGCGCGTGGCCCTTGCTGGTCTCGATCACTGCGAGTTCGAGAACGGCCTTGCCCTCGGTGGTGTGCACCCCCGGCCAGGAGGCCGGACCGGTGCGGGCGCGATCGAGCGCGGCGACGGCGTCGGACGCCGACGCGTTGCGCACGTGCAGCACCGTGCTCGCCGGTTTGACCTCGACCGTACTGCCCGGGAATTCCGCTGCGATGGAACGCAACTCGTCGATCAGTCGGGTCAACAGTGCGCGCGCTTCGTCGGTGACCTCGACCGCGAACCCGGACTCGAACTCACTGCCGTGACTACCGACCAGCACGACCGGGGCAGTGAGGCCGGACAGTTCCGCGAGCACGGCCCGTTCGCGGCCGGACACCACGGCGACGACGGTGTCGGGAAGTGCCGCGGCGGCGACGAGAGCGTCGATCGACGCGGGCTCGGGGACGGCGTCCTCGGGACGCGCGACGATCGGCGAGACACATCCGTCGTAATCGCTGGCCACGAGCAGCACCCCCACGCCGGCGGCCCGGACCAGCGCGTCGGCGAGTTCGGCGGGAATCCCGGTGTGGCTCACTCGGGCTCGTCCACCAGATGAACACCCCGGTTGGGCGACAGTTCGGTGTCGGAGTCGGCACCGAGGGTGCCGAGGAAGCTCTCCGCCCACTTCGCGACGTCGTGTGCGAGGACCTGCCTGCGTAGCGCGCGCATCCGCCGCCTGCCCTCGTGTTCGCTCTGTTCGGCCGCGGCCTCGATCGCGTCCTTGACGCCGTCGAGGTCGTACGGGTTGGCCTGGTAGGCCGAACGCAGTTCGGCTGCCGCGCCGGTGAACTCGCTGAGGACGAGCGCGCCGCCCAGGTCACCCCGGCAGGCCACGTACTCCTTGGCGACCAGGTTCATGCCGTCACGCAGAGGCGTGACCAGCATGACGTCGGCCGCGACGAAGAAGGCGACGAGTTCCTCACGCGGCACCGGACGGTGCAGGTACTGCACGACCGGCTGGCCCACGCTCGCGTAGGTGCCGTTGATGTTCCCGACGAGTTGCTCGATACCGGCGCGCATCTGCTTGTAGCTCTCGACGCGCTCACGGCTGGGCGTCGCGAGCTGCAGCATGACCGTGTCGGCGGGATCGAGTCGCTCCTCGGCCAGCAACTCGGAGATGGCCTTGAGCCGGACGTCGATGCCCTTGGTGTAGTCGAGCCGGTCGACGCCGAGCATGATCGTCTTCGGATTGCCCAGCTCACGGCGGATCTCGGCGGCGCGCTCCCGGATCTTGCGGGTCTTGGACAGCGCGTCGAGCTCCCCGGAGTCGATCGAGATGGGGAACGCGCCGACGCGCACGGTGCGGAATCCGACCTGCACCACGCCGAAGCGCGACCGCACCCCGACGGTGCCCTTGCTGGTGGCCTGCCCGGCGAGGCGTCGGGCGAGGAAGAGGAAGTTCTGTGCGCCACCCGGCAGGTGGAAGCCGATGAGATCGGCGCCGAGCAGGCCTTCGACGATCTCGGTCCGCCACGGCATCTGCATGAACAGCTCGACCGGCGGGAACGGGATGTGAAGGAAGAAGCCGATCTTGACGTCGGGCCGCAGCATGCGCAGCATCTTCGGCACCAGTTGGAGCTGGTAGTCCTGCACCCAGACCACGGCCCCCTCGCCCGCGGCTCGCGACGCCGCCTCGGCGAAGCGCCGGTTCACCTCGACGTAGGTGTTCCACCACTCGCGGTGGTACTCGGGCTTGACGATGACGTCGTGGTAGAGCGGCCACAGGGTGGCGTTGGAGAAGCCCTCGTAGTACTCGGCGATCTCTTGCGCCGACAGCGGGACCGCGTGGATGTCGATGCCCTCGATGTCGGGGTTGTCATCGGAGTCGGGGATGCCCGACCAGCCGACCCAGGCCCCGGTGTTGGCGCGCAGGATCGGCTCGAGCGCGGTCACGAGTCCGCCCGGACTCTGCTTCCAGTTGACCGTGCCGTCGGGAAGGACCTCTTTGTCGACGGGCAGGCGGTTCGCGACGACCACGAACTCGGCCCCGTCATGGGTGGACCGGTCGGTGCCGGTCACTCCGCCGGTGTCGGGGTTGGTTTCTCCTGCGCGCGGAGCCACCTGCTCAGGCGTTCTCGCCCGGCGCGATCCCCAGCATGGCGAACAGCATCCGGCACTCGTCGGCGTCGGTGGCGTACGCGGCGACGACTCGGCGCGCCGAGTTGGCGGTCTCGTCGGCCACCGGCTCCAGTTCGTCGTCGGTGATGTCGGTCGCGTCGGTGGTCTTCGCGGGCATGTGAGTCCCCTCGTTGTGCGGCATGGTGTGCGGTTCGGTGCGCGGTGACGAGGCGCAGCCGTGCGGTGTCTCGGTCCGTTGCTGACTGGAGCGGCCGTCCGATGACACGCCCGACTCCGCATTCTACCCGGACATCGGTGGTGCTCACGGCCACCCGTCCGGCGTCAGCGTCGTGGCGGTGGCGGCCGCCACCGGTTCGCCCGGGCCCGTCGTGCGGCCGCGTCGGCCTGCCGCGCCTCACGGGCTTCGCGCAGGGCGATCCGGCGGCGGAGACGCCAGTCCGGACGGGGTGGCAGCTGAGGGCGACGCAGCGACCGGGCGACGAACTCGCCCAGCGTGACCCCCGCAGCGAGGGCGCAGCCGATGGCCAGCGCGTTCGCGATCCAGGTGAATCCGTCGAGGGTCTGGTCGCCGAGGATGCCGTAGAGGCCGCGATACACCGCGAGACCGGGCAGCAGCGGGGTGATGCCGGCCACCGCGACGACCAGCGGCGGGGTCAACGCGCGGCGTGCCAGCAAGCCGCCGATGAGTCCGACGAACGCGGCCGCGAGACCGTTGGCGATGACGTCGCCGATGTCGGTGAACGTCGAGGCCGCCGCGACCGCGGTGCCGATGAAACCGCCGAGGAACGCCACCCCGAGGGCGCGCGTCTCGGCGTAGCTGGCCAGCGCGTAGGCGCAGGCGGCGACCGCGCCGGCGATCACCCGGATCGGCAGTTCGACGACCTCGAAGCTGGTGGTCGTGGTGATCGTGGGCAGGAAGATGCCGCCCGCCTCCAGGATTCGGATCGCGACGCCGACACCGGCGATGATGCCGCCGGTCATCAGCAGCAACTCGAAGAACCGGGCGACACCGGTGATCGGTGCGCCGGTGATCGCGTCCTGGACCGAGCCGACGAGGGACAACCCCGAGAGCAACACGACGATGCCGGCCGCGATGACCTGCGACGGCGCGATCTGCACACCGAGTCGTTCGGCCGCGGCGAAGACCAGGGCGGCCGGGACCACCGCGATGAAACCGCCGGTCAGCTGCTGGAAGAAGACCGGTGTTCCGATGCGGTTGAGCCAGCGGTTGACGGTCACCGTCACCACGGTCGTCAGGAAGGCGAGCGCGGCGACGAGGTATTCGCCGCCGAGGAGCACCGCGATGCCCGACGCCATGATCCCCCAGGCGGTCGTGGCCAGCCAGTGCGGATAGGGGTGCGGCGCGGTGATGATCTCGTCGACCATCTGGTGGGCGGTGGACGGGCTGATGAACGAATCGCGGATGCGGCGGACGAGCCGGTCGACCTGCGCGAGCCGGGTGAAGTCCATCGACCGGTAGTAGACCTGCTCCATGGTCGTGATCGGCGGGAGCGTCGCGCCGCGCCGCGCGCTGACGACGATCGTGTTGTAGGTGACATCCACGTCGACGTCCTCGAGGCCGTACACGCCGGCGACGAACTTGATCTGCGTCTGGGTGTCGATGGCCCCGGTGCCCGAGTCGAGCAGCACCGCCCCGATCTTCGTGGCGAGATCGAGGACCTCGGTGATCGCCGCGACGTCGAACGGTTCGATCGGCTTACGTGGCGACACCATGATGCTGCCCGGTTCGATGGTGTCGATCGTCGCCTGCCGGCTGCCGCTGAGCCGACGCAGGACACGGCCGATCTGTTCGCGCACGCAGGCCTCCTCGGGTCGATGGTGGAGTGCTCGCGGGGTAACCGACACCCGGCCGGTTCAACCCTGACAGGAGACTGGATACACCTCGTCCGTCCGGACGACTCCGGCAGGGTCGGCGGAGGAGCCGACGGCGGTGGTGACCGGGGTTGCTCGTCTACGATCGCGGCATGTCCTCGGTGCAGATCAACGGTCCGCGAGACGGCCACACCCGCAGTGCCACGGTGAGTCCCGGGAGTCTCGTCTTCACCGCCGGTGCGGCCCCCATCGACGACGACGGCGCCACCGTCGCACCCGGGAACGTTCGCGAACAGGCCGTGCAGTGCATGAGAAACCTCGAGGCCGCGCTGATCGAGTCCGGCGCGACGCTGCGCGACGTCGCGAAGGTCACCGTCTTCGTCGCCGAACACCTGCAGGCCGATCTGGTGGTCGCGTGGGACGCGGTGACCGAGGCCTTCGGCGACCACAGGCCGGCCGGCAGCCTGCTGGGCGTTTCGGTCCTCGCCTACGACGATCAGCTGGTGGAGATCGAAGCGGTCGCGGCCCTCCGGGGCTGATCGCGGCACGGCCGGTCCGCCGGGTGCGGATGAAGCGGGAGCGGTCCGGCCGATATACTCGCCCCGCGCGCCTCCTTAGCTCAGTGGTAGAGCACTCGCCTTGTAAGCGAGCGGTCGTCGGTTCAATCCCGACAGGGGGCTCCACGCACGAACGCCGCGCACCTGTTCCGGTGCGCGGCGTCTGTCGTCTCGCGGGTTCGGCTCGCGGACCGGGCTACCAGATGACGGCGAGGCCCGCGGCCAGCAGGGACAGGGCGCCGACGGACCAGAACAGGGCGCGCGGTACGGGTTCGCCGGTGCGCTTCTGCCGAGCGCTGCCCATGCCGAGGATTCCGCCGAGGACGAGCAGGATCACCAGCTTGATGCCGATCTTCGGGTAGTTCAGCTCGATACCGGCCGGCCACGGCGCCGCGAGCGCGAGCCCGGTCAGCAGGGACAGCAGCAGTCCGTAGTCCATCACGCGGGTGAACCGGAACTCGCGAGCCACGAGTTGGGTGACCCAGCCGCCGAAGGTCACGGCGAAGCCGATGATGTGCAGGAAGATTACGACGTTGCGTAGTAGCTCCATGCGGTCACCATACCCAGCAGACACGGCCGAGTTCTGGATTACGAGAACGGGTTCACGGTGCACGATGGACGGATGAAGCACGACGAACCGGGCACCTCCGCCAACTCGACGTCCCCGACCGACGGCGTGGCTCCGGACGGGACCCGCCCAACGGCCCAGACCCGGGTCGGCACCTTCCGCGGGGTCGCCGGGGAACGGGCCGACGTGTGGCGGGGCATCCGGTACGCCCGCCCGCCCGTGGGGGAGTTGCGCTGGCGCCGTGCGATTCCCCTCGAGGAGGCCGATGCGCCCGAGGACGTGGTGGATGCCTCGACCTTCGGCGCGGTCTGCCCGCAACAACTCAACCCCGCCGTACGTCTCGGTCCCGATGTGGTCATGGACGAGGACTGCCTGTTCCTCAACGTCTGGACCCCGCCGGGGGCCGCGGAGCACGCCGACGACGCCGTCGGACTCCCGGTCATGGTGTGGCTGCACGGCGGCGCCTACGTCCTGGGGTCGGGGGCCCAGCCGTTCTACGAGGGCTCGAACCTCGCCGCCACCGGCGACGTGGTCGTCGTGACGCTGAACTACCGGCTCGGTGTGCTCGGGTTCGCCGACCTGTCGTCGATCGACCCGCGGTTCGAGTCGAATGCCGGCCTCAGCGACGTACTCACGGCGTTGCGCTGGGTCCGCGACCACATCGCCGCCTTCGGCGGTGATCCCGACAAGGTGACCGTGTTCGGCGAGTCGGCGGGCGCGGGACTGGTCACCGCGCTGCTCACCATGCCGGCCGCGGCCGGGCTCTTCGGCCGGGCGATCGCGCAGAGTTCGCCCGTGACGTCGATGTACGGTGCCGACCGGGCCGCGCGGGTCGCCGACCAACTGCTCGAGGCCGCCGGCATCGACGCCGGTGGACTCGACACCGGCGAGATCGTCGGGCGTCTCGAACAACTCGACGGCATGACCTGTTCGGCGATCACCACCACCCTGTTCGAGAAGGTCCCCACCGAGGTGCCGGGGACCATCGCGTTCGCACCGGTCATCGACGGCGATCTGCTGCCCGAACATCCCCTCGACGTCTATCGCGCGGGTCGGGCGCATCCGGTGCCGCTGATCATCGGGACCAACCGCGACGAGGCGAATCTCTTCAAGTACATGAAGTCGCCGCTGATGCCGATCACCACCGCCGACATCGAGCGCATGTTCGCCGGGATGGCGAAGGAGTATCCGGACGTCGTCCTGCCCGAACGTGCGCAGGTGCTCTCCGCGTATTCCGGTCTGCGCCCGAAGGTCACCGGACTCGGCGTGGCCCGTGACGTGGCGTTCCGCATGCCCACGCTGTGGCTCGCGGAGGCGCATGCGCGTTCGGCGCCGGTCTATGTCTACCGCTACGACTGGACGACGCGAATGTTCCGGCTGCTCGGTCTGGGGGCCGCCCATGCGACCGAGGTCCCGTACGTGTGGGGGAATCTGGGCAACGGGCCGAAGGACATCACGTTCCTGCTCGGCGGGCGTAAGCAGGGAGAAGCGGTGTCGGAGAGGATGATCCGACGGTGGACCGCATTCGCACACGGTCAGGAGCCGGACGCCGGGGCGCTCGGGGATCCCTGGCCGACCTACGACACCGGCCATCGCCCGGTGTTGCGCATCGACGCCGAGGACCGGGTCGTGCAGAACCTCGACGGCGACATCTGGGAGGCGTGGGGCGACGAGGTGCTCGGCTTCCGCTGAGCCGCAACGGCTTCAGTCCCGACGGCAGTCCGCGCGAACGTCGATGTGCGGGAGATAGGCGTCGCGCTGGGCGTCGGTGACGGGTGCGGTGCTGGCGCAG
Source organism: Gordonia sp. AC31 (assembly GCF_031844505.1). Classification (NCBI taxonomy): domain Bacteria; kingdom Bacillati; phylum Actinomycetota; class Actinomycetes; order Mycobacteriales; family Gordoniaceae; genus Gordonia; species Gordonia sp. AC31. The sequence goes on along the minus strand of NZ_JAUZVK010000012.1, from coordinate 104,721 downwards.
ATCCAGTCGCGGGCCTCGTCGAGATCGAGCGTGTGCAGGTAGACGTTCCCGGTGGTGTCGCCGCCGGAGATGATGTCCTCGTCGGTGGGGAGTCGGGCGGGTAGTTGCCAGGTGGTGGTCGTGTCGGTGGTCGCGAGCAGCGTCCCGACCGGTTGCGGGTCGGTGAGCCGGCCGTCGTCGTCGAGGGCGAAACTGATCAGCTCGTGCGTCGCGGTACCCACCGTGAGGCGGTTCGGCGCGACGGACACCGTCGAGGCGAACATGTCCTCCTCCCGGTCGATCAGTTCGGGTTCGGCGTCCGTGCCGGCCGGCGGGAGCCGCCACGTGGAGAGGTCGCGGGAGGCGACCACCAGCACATCGCCGTCGAATACGGCCTGGGCGGCCGGCGCCTCGGTGGTGATGACGTCGACCGGGTCCGCGCCCGGCGACGTCAGGTCGTACAGGTAGACGCGTTTGTCGTCGGAGGTGACCGCGACCCGCAAGCCGTCGGAGCTGAAGGCGACGTTGCGGATGAGGTCGGTGGGTCCGCGCAGCGGTGCGCCCACGCGTCGCGGGGAGCCGGGCACCGAGGTGTCCCACAGGGCCACGGTGGTGTCGGTGTCTCCGGTCGCGAGCAGATGGCCCGACGGCGCGAAGGCGACCGGGAACGAATAGCGGGTGGCGACGTCGAGGGCCGCGGCGCGTCGCGGGGCCGCGGTGTCGGTGATGTCCCACAACTCGACGAGCCCGCCGTTGTTGTTGGCGGTCGCGGCGAGGGTGCCGGGGCCGTTGAGGCTGACCCGCGGATGGTCGTTGACCCGACGCTGGATGGGCGTGCGCGATCGCAGGGTGAGGCCGTCGGACATCGTCCACAGGTTCAGGGTGGTGTCGGCGCCGACCGTCGCCAGGACTCGTTGGGCGTCGTCGGTGTCCACGCCGGTGATGGTCCCGCCGCGGTCGGGTTCGGTTCGGCCGGGCAGGCTCCAGACGTCTATCGTCCCGTCGGAGCGGCCGGAGACGAGTTGGCGGCCGCTGGGGTCGAACCGGGCCGCGAAGGTCCGCACCGAGCCCTGTTCGGAGGTCGTCTGCAGCGCCCACTGCAGGATCGGCGAGGCCGGGTTCGCGGTGTTCCACACCCGGACCAGGCCGTCGGCCCGGGCGGAGGCCACCTGCGCACCCGAACCGTCGAAGGCGATCGACCACGACCCGGCCGTGCTGTTGGGCAGCGACGTGCTCAGCGGGCGGGGTGCGAGCGGGTCGGCCACGTCCCAGAGTTGGGTGTTCGGACTGTCGCCGGTGATCGCCAGCGAGCGGCTGTCCGGGCTGAACGCGACGGCATGGGTGATGCTGGGGAAGCCGGTCAGCGGCCCGCCCAGCGGCTGCGGCGATTCGCCGGTCGTCCACAGCCGGACGGTCCGGTCGTCGCCGCCGCTGGCCAGGACGCGTCCGTCGGGGCTGAAGGAGAGGGTGCGCGCCGCGGCGGTGTGGCCGCGCAGGACGGCCGTCTCCCGGATCGCTCCGGTCGGTGAGACGGCGTACATCGTGATCGTGCCGTCGTCGGACGATGCGGCCAGGGTCCGCCCGTCGGCGGCGAACCGCACCATGTAGACGGTGCCGTGGCCCGGGGACACCGTCGTCGCCAGCCGCGGGTTCAGTGCGTCGGTCAGGTCCCACATCCGGACGGAACCGTCCCCGCTGCTGCTCGCCAGCAGTTGCCGTGTCGGGTGGAAGTCGGTGCTGGTGACGTAGTTGCCGAAGCCGCGCAGGACCGCGACCTCCCGATAGTCCGACGAGCCGGACCGGGCCCAGACGCGCACGGTCCGGTCGCCGCTCGCCGACGCGAGCTGCGTGCCCGTCCGGTTGAACGACAGGTCGTAGACCGGGCCGGTGTGGCCGGTCAGCGGGGCCACCAGGGGCGTCGTCGCGGCGCCGCGCAGACGGCTCTGGACGGTCGGGTCGTCGGGATAGACCTCGTGGGCGACGAGCAACAGTCGCGCGGCCAGCGACGGGTTGGAGTACTGGATGCTGTCGATGTGCGACAACAGCGCCGAGCGTTCGGCGGCGTTGCGCTGTTCGCGCAGGTCGTGGGCCTGTCGGAAGCCGATGGCGGCGGTGATGGACGCCGCGATGGCCAGCACGACGATCACCGACACCGCGCCGACGCGCGTGATGCGGCGCCGCTGCTGCATGGCGACCGCCGCGTCGAGGAAGGCGTCGTTCTCGTTGCTCAGCAGATGCAGGTAGTCGCTGCGCAGGGTTCGTCGCCGGCGCTTGGCGTCCTCGAGGCGCGACCCGGTGTAGAGGAACGACCGGCCGCGCCCGTTGGCCAGCCACGCCGCGGTGTCGGCGTCGACCTGCTGGCGCCAGAGGTGGTTGTCGGTGTCGTCGGCGATCCACTCGGCCAGACGCGGCCAGGCGGTGAGCACCACGTCGTGCACGAGCATCACCGAGTCGGTGGACACCGTGAGCAACCTGGCCTGGGCGAATTCGTCGATGACGGTCGCGACCTCGGGCGGGAACCGGTTCGCGATGGTCGCCGTGGACAGCGGCACGCGCAGCGCGATGCCGGCCGGGCCGACGTGCACCAGGGCGAGGAGGACTGCACGCGCGAGATCCCGATGACGCGGATCGATCGCCGCCCAGGCCGTCTCGGCGGTGTCGGCGACCGCGCGGGCGATACCGCCGGTGGCCCGGTACCCGGACAGCGTCATGCGGTTGCCGGTGCGGCGTGCCCAGGTCGCCTGGAGAACGTGCGCCAGCAGCGGCAGGCGGCCGGCGCGGTCACCGCCGGTCGACGCCTCGTACAGCTCGGTGATCATCACGTCGGCGAGTCCGGTCTCGATGCGGCCGCCGGCGAGTCGGACGGGCGCGGTGATCACCTCGCGCAACTGCGTGCGGGTCATCTCCGAGACGATCACGCAGCGGTGCTGCCACGCATCGGCGAGGAACGGATGCTCGACGCACTGACTGAAGAAGTCCGCTCGCACGCCGACCACGACCACGACGTCGGACGCCAGTTCTTCGACCTCGCGCAGCGTCTCGGTCCGCAGCGGGTCCTCGAGCGAGAAGACGTTCTCGAACTGGTCGATGACGATGACCGCGTCCCCGGTCGTCGAGGCCGGCGCATCGGTGTCGCCCGGCACGTCCGGGTCGGCGATGACGAGCCCGCTCGGGGTGATCTCGCCGAGTCGGGGCGACGACAATCGCGTGTCCCGGGCGAGACCGGCACGGAGCAGCGACGACTTGCCCGATCCCGAGACCCCGGTGACCACCACCAGTCGCGACGCGGGGGACAGCGGTGGCGGTCCGGAGCGGGCCGACAGGATCGCATCGACGAGGGTGCCGACGACGTCGTCCCGGCCGAAGTACATCTGACTGTCGGCCGCGGTCAGGGTGGCGAGGCCGGGGAACGGCCGGGCATGCTGCGGTGCGGGCGGCTCGGCGGTCGGGGTCTCGTCGGGCGTCCGGCGGTCCCACATCTCCCGCCACTGCGGGATGGTCAGGACGTCGTCGGCCCCGGCGGCGACGGCGCGTGCGGTCAGCCAGACGAGCAGCGGTTCGACCGTCGCGAAGTCGCGGGGGAGATGACGGCCGTTGCGCCAGTCACTGATCCGTTGCGCCGAGACCCGGGCCCGCGTCGCCGCGGCGCGCAGCGTGGGACGTCCCGCTTGCACGAACAGACGCGTGAGTGCCTGACCGAAATCCACTCAGCTGTCCTTGTGCTCGCCCCGACAGATCGACCGCACCATCATGCGATAGCCGAACCCACCGCGCCACCATCGGCTATCCGATGTGGTGACGGCCACACCGCGGACCGCGGATCACCGGACGTGGCAAGCGGATCCGGAACCGGTTCTGTCCGGTCCGGATAGTCCGTTAGCGGCTTGATCTGCGCTTATGTACCGGTTTCCGGAACGGGGGTGGAGTGGGTCGCGTTCGTGGGGTCTGCTGGTGGGGCGCAACTCGACGGGGGTCGGGAAGCGCACAGGTTGCGTCGGTCGAAGGACACACCGAAAGTGTCGCGAAACACTGCCCGTCGGGGGCTGTGTGTCGTTCGGCCCACACGACCGCGCGGGTGCCGGACACCGGGTCGACGGGGGTCGGCGGTCTCCGGCACCCGCGTCCCCTCCTCGCCTGCCGGGTCACCCGTGCTGTCGGCGTCGATCACTACGATCTGTCCATGCGACCACCCCGGGTACCCGTGCGATGAGCCGCCTGTTGATCTCCGACTCGCAACGCCGCACTCGCCTCATGCGCCGGCAACACCTCGATGTCTCGTCTCGAGCCGCCGACTCCGTAGAAGCCGCTGCCACGATGGTCGGTCTGCACGCCACCACACCGTCGACCGTCCACCTGGCCGCATGGGCCCGGGTCGATCCGGAGCTCTCGCGCGAGTCGGTCGACGCCGCCCTCTACGACGACCGGTCGCTCGTCAAGCACCTCGCGATGCGTCGCACGTTGTTCGTCTTCCCGCGGGACATCCTGGCCGAGTCCGTCGGAGCCCTCGGGCCGCGGATCTCGGCGTCGGAACGTACCAACATGTTGCGCGACCTCCGGCGCAGTCCCGACTTCGACGACCCGGAGGGCTGGATCGAGACCGCCCGGCAGGCGGTCCTGGCCGAACTCGCCGGTGGTGAGTCGCTGACCTCCACCGAACTCCGCGAGCGTCTGCCCGCACTCGACGGTTACATCAGCCACGGCGTGGGCACCACGTGGGCGGGCCGCGCCCCGATGGTGCCGCGCGTGCTCAACATGCTCGACGCCGAGGGGGCGATCGTCCGCGGACCCAACCGGCTGCGCTGGCATCTGTCGCGGCCGGCGTGGACGTCCATGCCGCTCTGGCTCGGCGAGGACCTGCCGTCGATGAGCGTCCACGACGGGCACTGCGCGCTGATCGGACGCTGGCTGCGGACCTACGGACCCGGCACCGAGACGGACCTGGTGTGGTGGCTGGGGTCGACCAAGACCGCGGTGCGCGCGGCGCTGGCCGAACTCGAGACCGTCCAGGTCGACCTGGAGGGTGGCGGAGTCGGCCACGTCCTGCCCGACGATCTACCCGAGGGCACCGGAGCCGACGGCATGGGGGACGAGCCGGTCGAACCGCAGGCCGTGCTCCTGCCGGAACTCGACCCGACCACCATGGGCTACAAGGAGCGCGGCTTCTATCTCGGCGGCCACGCGCCGCAGGTCTTCGACTCCGCGGGCAACGGTGGCCAGACCGCCTGGTGGGATGGTCGCATCGTCGGTGGCTGGTATCGCCGCGCCGACTCGACGATCGACGTCGTCCCGCTCGAACCGTTGTCAAGGGAAGCGCGTCGGGCTCTCGATGCCCGGGCCGAGGAGCTCGCGGCGTGGCTGGGGGACGAACCGCTGAAGACCGGCTACACCGCGCCGTATGCGAAAGGGTTGTAGGTCGACGCTTTCGCTTGGTTCGGCATCTGTCAATATTGATGAATGTCGAACCAGAACCTGCTGGCGACGGTCTCCCGCGGCATGACGACCGACGAGGCGGAGACCGTCGCTCCGGCGTTGAAGGCACTCGCGGACCCGGTCCGGTTGCGGTTGTTGTCCGAGATCGCCGCGCATCCGGGAGGTGAGGCGTGCGTGTGCGACATCTCCGGACCGTTCGACCTCTCGCAGCCGACGATCTCGCACCATCTGAGAGTGCTTCGCGAAGCCGATCTGGTGACGAGCGAGCGACGCGCGACCTGGGTGTACTACCGTGTGAACACTGGTGCGCTACAAGAACTGTCGGGGCTGCTCGGCTGTCTCGCCACAGTTCTGGGGGAAGCACGTTCGTGTGAGGCCGGACGATGAACGTCACGGAAACCGCCGTCGCGGGCAGGCTGTCGATGCTCGACCGGTTCCTGCCGGTGTGGATCGGCGCCGCGATGGTGGTGGGTCTGCTGCTGGGCCGCAGTGTTCCCGGAGTGGGCAACGCGCTGGCGGCCGTCGAGCTCGACGGCATCTCGCTGCCGATCGCACTCGGGTTGCTGATCATGATGTATCCGGTGCTGGCCAAGGTGCGCTATGACCGGCTCGACTCGGTCACCGCCGACCGTCGCCTGCTGCTCGGGTCGCTGGCATTGAACTGGATCATCGGCCCGGCGTTGATGTTCGCGCTGGCCTGGCTCTTGCTGCCGGACCTGCCGGAGTACCGGACCGGACTGATCATCGTCGGGCTCGCCCGCTGCATCGCGATGGTCATCATCTGGAACGACCTGGCATGCGGCGACCGCGAAGCCGCTGCCGTCCTGGTCGCGCTGAACTCGGTATTCCAGGTGATCATGTTCGCCGTGCTGGGCTGGTTCTACCTCTCCGTGTTGCCCGGCTGGCTCGGCCTCGAACAGACGACCATCGACGCCTCGCCGTGGCAGATCGCGAAGTCGGTGCTGATCTTCCTCGGCATCCCGCTGGTGGCCGGATACCTCACCCGTCGTATCGGAGAGCGCGCCAAGGGCCGCGAGTGGTACGAGTCCGCGTTCCTGCCGCGTCTCGGGCCGTGGGCCCTCTACGGTTTGTTGTTCACCATCGTCATCCTGTTCGCATTGCAAGGTGAGCAGATCACGTCGCAGCCCTGGGACGTCGCGCGTATCGCTCTGCCGCTGCTGATCTACTTCGCGGTGATGTGGGGCGGTGGGTTCGTGCTCGGCGCCGCGATGGGTCTGGGGTATGCGCGCACCACCACGCTCGCGTTCACCGCCGCCGGCAACAACTTCGAACTCGCCATCGCCGTCGCGATCGCCACCTACGGTGCGACCTCCGGCCAAGCGCTCGCCGGGGTCATCGGACCGCTCATCGAAGTGCCGGTCCTCGTTGCCCTCGTGTACGTGTCCCTGGCACTGCGGAAACGGTTCTCGGCAACACCCGACTCGACTGGGGAGCCCGCGCGCCATGTCTGACCCCCTCAATGTGCTGTTCGTGTGCGTCAGCAACCGTGGCAAATCCGTGATGGCCGAATGTCTCTCGTCAACGGTCACCGACCGGATCGCGGCGTCGTCCGCCGGAACCAGTGCGAAGATCGGTGGGCAGGTCAACGAACTGTCCGCGCAGGTGCTCGCCGAGGTCGGAGCCGACGCCGGCGGACACCGGCCACGACAGCTCACGGACGAGATGATGCGAGCCGCGGACCTGGTCGTGGTCGTCGGCACTGCCGAGGTCACCCCGCCCGACGGGGTCCGTGTCGAGGTGTGGAACACCGACGAACCCTCCGATCGAGGCATCGACGGCCTCGAACGGATGCGGTTGATCCGCGACGACATCACAACTCGTATCCGCGACCTCGCCGACCGCTTGGAGGGGTGAGCGTTCAGAACGGTGCGGGGTTGGCGGGGTGCCCGCAAGCCCACCCCTTTTCCAGATTCCCACCACGCTCGGACCAGGTGGATTCACGGAAAAGAGGTGGGTTTGCCGGAATGTGGCGGGTGCGGTGTTCGGTACGGCGTAGGTGATCGACGCGCAGTGGGTGATGACGTCCACGAGTTCACCGGCGGACAACTCGGTAACGGAAAGCGCTGCAGACAGCGACATTTCGTCTCCGGGCTCGATACCCGAAGCGCCTGTGTCATCGCCCCCGAACTGCATGACATCACCGTACGACCACCCACCGACAAGTACGACGACGCTCGGTCAGCAGCAGGCTGTGCGAGCGTCGGCGGGGTCGGTGGCGCTACCGCCGCAGCACACCGACCCCTCGGTGGATTCGTCGACACCGCTCTCGGCCAACAGCTTCGGGCTGGTTCCGAAGGTGTCGGAATCCGCGAGCACGGTGTAGATCTCCCACTTTTCGTCGCTCGGACCGGTGACCCACACCTTGTCTTGCGTTGCGAAACAACAGGTGGAGTTGATCTCCTGCTGTGTGAACAGGCCCTCGCCGGACAGTCGGGCAATCTCGGCATGCACCGTCTCGCTCGATTCGACCTCCACCCCGAGATGGTTGATCGTGCCTCCCTGACCCGGATTCTCGAGGAGCACCAATTTCAGCGGGGGTTCGACGATCGCAAAGTTCGCGTATCCGGGCTTTCGCTTGGCCGGCGGGGTGTCGAACAGCTTGGAGTAGAACTCGATCGCGGTATCGAGGTCATCGACATTGAGTGCGAGTTGCATGCGGGACATGAGGGGAACCACCTTCACCTGTGAGACATATGTCGAATAATGACGTTTTTGCAGAATGCCACCTTTTCGACATATGTCAATAGTGGGGGTAGGGTCGGACCATGCCCAAGACTTTGCCGATGGTCGACATCAGCGCACCGATCTGCTGTGCGCCTGTATCAGCGGCACCACTCGACGACGCCACGGCTCTCGAGATCGCGTTGCGGCTCAAGGCTCTTGCCGATCCGGTGCGGATCAGGCTGGTCTCGATCCTTCTCTCCGACGGCGGTGACGGGATCTGCACCTGCGACCTCGCGACCGCGGTCGGGCTCACCGAAGCAACGACGAGCCATCACCTGGGTCAACTACGCAAGGCCGGGATGGTCTCCCCCGAACGTCGCGGGATGAATGTCTATTACCGCTCGAGGCCAGAGTCTCTGGAAGCGCTGCGCCAGGTACTCAATGCGACCACCGGGTGCTGCTGACCACCGGGACCTCCCACGGACGCGACCCCGGCCCGGCTCACTCCCCGACGTGCGGCGGGACAGTGGTCGGGTCGGCCATCACGTCGGTGTCGCCCAGTGCTTTGTTGGCGCGACGTTCCACCAGCAGCGGCACGAAGTCGCGGACTTCGGTCCCGCTGAAGTGCTCGTAGGCCTGCTCGACCGCGGCGGCGACGTCTTCTGGTCGTCGGTGCGAGTAGAGGCCGATCAGCCGGTCCTGCACTTCGCTGATCTGACGCCGCTCGTCATTAGCATCCATGCACACAATTTAGTGCGAATGCGACAACGTCGACTGTCACGACGGATGGATTCACTGACAGTTCATCTCGCCGCCATCGAGACTCAATCTCGACCGGCCCGTACGCACCGCTGATGATCGTGGGCGGTTGACGATCGGAGAACCTACGATGACACCCATGGTTCCGTCACGGCGACCCATCGACCCGGCCGCGCAGGCGCAGGCGCGGGTGCTGGTCGAAGAGCTGGAACGCGTCGCGGACTCGCTCGTGGACCGGCTGCAGGCCGGTGTCGGTGGCGAGAAGGCGCAGCGAGCAGCGCGCCGGGAACTGTACGAGGTCCGCGAACACGTGCGCCGACTCCAGAGCACGTACGCCCTTTCCCCTTCGTAGAGCTGTGCCCCCTTTCCGATGAATTCCGCCACGGGCGCGGGTCAGACCCGGTGGACTGTTCTCACCACCGAGCGAAAGGCTTCGTCATGACCGCGGCACTCCCACCCGTAGCCGACCGCGAGACCTGGGCGGCGGCGCTGGCCGACCTACGCCGCCGCGAGAAGGCGGCCACCCGCGAACTCGACGCGGTGGCGGCACAGCGTCGTCGACTCCCGATGGTCGAGATGGACGATTACGTCCTCACCGGGCCCGACGGGCCGATTCGACTCGTCGACGTCTTCGACGGACGGTCACAGCTGATCGTCTACAACCACATGTGGACCGACGGCGCCCGGTTCCAGTGCCCGGGTTGTACCGGGTTCACCACCCAGTTCTCTCGGCTCGACTACCTCGCCGACTACGACGCGCGGTTCGTCATCATCACGCACGGGCCGATGGACGAGATCCTCGCCTACAAGCGGCGCGTCGGAAACCGCATGGACTGGTACTCGTCGGCGGGTACGACCTTCTCCGCCGACGTCGACGCCGCCCCGGGCGAAGGCTTCGCCCTCAACGTCTTCCTCCGAGACGGTGACACCGTGTATCGCACCTGGCACTCGACCGGTCGTGGTACCGAACAACTCGGATTCACCTTCGGACTACTCGACGTCCTGCCCTACGGACGCCAGGAGGAGTGGCAGGATTCCCCGGACGGCTGGCCGCAGAGCCCGACCTACTCGCGCTGGCGCGGTTCGGAGGAGATGGCCGCCGCGTACGGTGACCCCGACGCGTGACCCCCGGCCGCGCAGAACCCGCTGGTCAGCGTTCACAGGAATCTCCCAGCGTGCCTACAGTGAGGTTCCAGGGCCGGCTGGGACTCTGGTCGTGTGAGTGAAGTGGCGAAACAGAACAGCACGCGCGGCGCGAAGGTCCTCGTGGTCGACGACGAGGAGAACATCCGTCAATTGCTGTCGGTGTCGCTGAAGTTCCAGGGCTACGAGGTCGAGACCGCCGCCGACGGTCCGGCGGCCCTCGACCGATGCCGCATCGCCAAACCCGACGTCCTTGTCCTCGACGTCATGATGCCGGGGATGGACGGGTTCGGACTGCTGCGCCGGCTGCGTGCCGACGGGGTCGAGGCGCCGGCCCTGTTCCTGTCGGCGCGCGACACGGTGGAGGACAAGATCAACGGCCTCACCATCGGCGGGGACGACTACGTCACCAAACCGTTCAGTCTCGAAGAGGTCGTCGCCCGGTTACAGGTGTTGCTGCGCCGCAGCGGTTTCGACGACCAGAAGCGCGCGTCGTCGAAGATCACCTTCGCCGACATCGAACTCGACGACGAGACCCACGAGGTGTTCAAGGCGGGCGAGCTGGTGGCCCTCTCGCCGACGGAGTTCACGCTGTTGCGCTATTTCATGGTGAACGCGGGCACCGTGTTGTCGAAGCCGCGCATCCTCGACCATGTCTGGAACTACGACTTCGGCGGCGAGGTGAACGTCGTCGAATCCTATGTGTCGTACCTTCGGCGCAAGCTCGACACCGGGGACAAGCGACTCATCCACACCCTCCGCGGCGTCGGCTACGTGATGCGTGAGCCCCGTGACTGATGCGGCGGTGACGAGTACCGGCCGTGGCACGCGGAAGCGCGGTGTCCCACTGCGGGTCTCGCTGGTGGCGCTGACGGTGCTGCTCGTCGCCATCGGACTCCTCGCCTCCGGTGTCGCGGTGACCTCGTCGATGCGGCAGGACCTCATCTCCCGTGCCGACGAGGGGCTGGAGAACTCGGTGCGCACGTGGGCCGAACCCCGTGGTCTCCTCGGCGACGGCCCCGGCCCGCCCGGGCCGCGTCGGCCGCCGTCGCCCTATTACGTCGAGTCGGTCGTCTACGGGCCCGGCGGGATGTCGGCCGACAACGTCTACAACCAGTTCGACGACGCACCCGACCTGAGTGGACTGACCGGTGACAACGCCGGACCCGTCACCGTCCCGTCGGTCGACGGGGACGGGCCGCAGTGGCGGGTCATCAAGCACAGCAACAGCTTCGGCAGATCCATCGTGGCCACCCCGATGTCCGACATCGACGACACGGTCAGCAGGTTGATCTGGCTGCAGCTCGCGATCGGTGCGCTGGTCCTCCTGCTCATCGGGGTGCTGAGCTACGTGCTGGTCCGCACGAGCCTGCGCCCGCTTCGCCGGGTCGAGGAGACCGCGCACGAGATCGCGGAGGGCAATCTGACACGGCGCGTCCCGCCGGCACCGCCGAACACCGAGGTCGGCAGTCTGTCGGATTCGCTGAACCGGATGCTCGGCCAGATCCAGCATGCGTTCGCCTCGACCGCCGCGTCCGAACAGCAGGCCCGCGCCTCCGAGGAGCGGATGCGCCGTTTCGTCGCCGACGCCAGCCACGAACTGCGGACCCCGCTCACGTCCATCAAGGGCTTCGCCGAACTCTATTCGCGCAGCGGCGTCTCCGACGTCCCCGATCTTCCCGATGTCACCGACGCGATGCGGCGCATCGACGACGAGGCCGGCCGGATGAACCTGCTGGTGGAGGACCTGCTGATGCTCGCGCGCCTCGACGCGCAGCGGCCGCTCGACTCGGCGCCCGTCGATCTCCTCGGCCTGGCCGCCGATACCGTGCAGAGCGCCCGTGTCGCCGCCCCCGAGCGCGAGATCCGGCTCGACGTCGTCCCGGGCGACCGTCCGCCGGTCGTCCTCGGCGACGGGCCGCGCCTCGTGCAGGTGCTGCGCAACCTCATCGGCAACGCCGTCAACCACACCCCGCCGGACGCCTCGATCACGGTCGGGGTGGCCGTCGACGACGGTGCAGGCGAAGCGGTGCTGACCGTCGCCGACACGGGTCCGGGCATCTCGGCGGAGGATGCCGAGCACGTCTTCGAGCGCTTCTACCGCGGCGACTCGTCCCGACATCGCGGCTCCGGCGGCGGTAGCGGCCTCGGCCTCTCGATCGTCGCGGCACTGGTCGCCGCGCACGGCGGCCGCGTCGGCGTGGACACGAGCCCCGGTGTGGGAGCCACGTTCTGGGTGCGCCTACCGCTCGCGGAGGCCGATTAGATCAACCGGCGCAACGTGGCGAACTCGGTGACGTCGTCGCGGAACCGGTCGAGTCCGACGAGCGTGTACATCCCGTCGATCTGCCGGTTGGCCCACAGCTGGTGGATGCGGCGTAGGTCGGATTGCCGTGACTTCCAACCGATCCCGTCGATCACCGCGAGGACGAGCTGGGTCGGCAGCCGCACCTCGGCCATCTCCTCGATCTCACGGACCGCGTCGGTGAGTTTGGAACCCGTCGAGTCGAAGCCCTTGGCCGCCACCACGATGTCGGCCGACGCCGGATCGCCGACGATGAGGTCGGCGGGCGCGGTCCGGCCGTTGCGTCCCGCGAACCGCGAGCGGGTGACGTAGTCGAGCCCGATGTCGCGGGCGATGTCCTCGATCTCGTCCTCGATACGCCGGCCTGATGCGCCCGCGCGGGTGGCGGTGGCGCGGGTGCCGGCGCGGGCCACGAGAATGTCGGCGAAGGTGAACGTGCGGGACAGCTGGGTGCGCAGCATGCGGACCAGGTCGAACTCGGTGTCGAGCCAGGTCACCAGCTCGACCGGTTGTGCGCGCGCCAATGCATGCCAGCCGCTGGTGTCGAACCGGTCGCGCAGGGCGTTCTTCAGCTTCTCCTGGGACAGCCCGACGGCGAGCCCCAGTACGGGGACATCGGTGGGGTTGTCGCGCACCCACGCCGCCAGTCCCGCGATGTCGGTGTCGAGCAGTTCACCGAGACGCGCCGTGGCCTGGGTGATCCGCTCGGCCTCCGGCGTCGACGCGGTCGGGTCGACGTGAGACGTCAACCGTCCCAACGATTGCAGATAGTCGTCGAAGTCGCCCGCGGTGCTCATCGTGGAGAGTCGTCCGCTCAGTCCCGGCCGATGAACAGGTACTCGCTCACGTCGCGGCGGGTCGCGGCCGCGTGGGTGCCGAAGCTGTACTTGTGGTCGATCGCGATGACCTCCACCGACGGCTTGACCTTCCCGAGCAGGTCGACGATGCGATCTTTGCCCGGCAACGCATTCGACGAGTACGACAGCACGATGGCGCCGGCGTCCTCGAAATGCTCGAACGTACGCAGCAGCGCGTCCTCGATCGTCCGCTTGTAGGCGAACGGCGTGAAGCGTTTCGGCAGCTTCTTGGTCTTGGTGTTCTCCATGATGCTCATCCCGCGCCAGTAGGCCGACAGGCCTTCGAGGAAGTGGTAGCGCTTGATGTAGTCGTTGTCGTCGGTCGGCGGGGCATACGGGGGGTCGAGGTACACGAGGTCCGGTGCTGCCCAGGGTAATTCGAGGTCGAAGATGTCGCCCTGCACGCTCCGGCTGTTGCGTCCGTTGCTGAACACGGTGGCGTTGTAGTCCGCGGCCGCCCGCAGACGGAAGTGGTCGCGCAGCGACATCGTCAGGTCGCGACGACCGTCGGCGTAACGCGTCGAGTCGGTGAAGGTGAACACGCCACGGGGCTGTTTGCGGGCGGCCGAGAGAACGAGGGCGGCGATCGCGAGATCGCGTCGGTAACCGCGCAGTGCGTCGATGTGCGACCACGCGGAGTCCAGGAACGCACGGTCCTCGGTGGTGAAGTACAGCCCGTCGAAGGTCCGCGAGATGTAGTCGCGATCGTCGGCGGGCGGACCGCAGATGGCCTCGATCAGTTCCGGCTCGAGCCGGACACTCGAATTGGCCACCGACGCGCGGGTGATGATGTGCGGGAAGTTGAGGAAGTCGTTGCTGACGACCTCGAAGCCCTGCGCCTTCAGCAGATAGGACACGACTCCGGAACCGGAGAACGCGTCGACCGCGGTGGACCCGCCGATCTCGGCGAAGGTGCGTTCGAGGTGGGGCAGCAGCCGGTACTTCGACCCCATGTACCGGAGGCGGGGGAACCGTTGGGCGCGGGCCAGGACGTCGCTGGATCCGACGACGGCTCGGGAGGTGCGTCCTGCCCGGGATGATTCTGGCCCACTCACACCGAAAAGAATGTCATGGACCCCCGACATCCCGGGACAACACTCGCCGTCGACCGCAGCGTCACCGTGGCGACGCCCGCACCACCTAGACTCGGCCCATGGCATCGGTCTTCAGCATGATCATTAATGGCGATCTCCCCGGTCGATTCGTCTGGAAGGACGGCGAGGCGGTCGCGTTCCTCACGATCGAACCGGTCACGCCCGGTCACGTCCTGGTGGTTCCCCGCGCCGAGGTCGACCACTGGGAGCAGATGGACACCGCCGCGTTCGCGCACCTCAGCGCCGTCGCGCAGAACGTGGGTCGCGCGGTGAAGGACGCCTTCGACGCGCCGCGGATGGGCCTGCTCATCGCCGGCCTCGAAGTCCCGCACGTGCATGTCCACGTGTTCCCGGCGCTGACGCTCGAGACCTTCGACCTCGCGAACGCGAACAAGAACGCCCGCCCCGAGGACCTCGACGCCGCGGCCGAGAAGATCCGCGCGAGCCTGCGCTCGCTCGGTTACGGCGAGTACGTCGCCGACTGACCCGACCGTCCGGCAAACCCACCACTTTTCGGCGAACCCACCCCGTCTCAGGGTGCTGGGTTTGCCGAAAAGGGGTGGGTTTGCGGAGGGCTCACACCGTCCGGTGGATCAGCAGCGGTAGCACCGCGGTGGCGCCGGCTTCGCGGAGGGCGGCGGCGGCCAGGGTGATCGGCCAGCCCGAGCCGTTGGCGTCGACCACGAGCAGCACGGCGCGGCCCGCGACGTCGGGCGGGTCGCCGAGGTGGTCCCGCCAGTAGGCGGCCTCGACCGCGCCGGTCGCGTCGGCGGGCGGATCGCCCATGCGCACGGGAAAACTGCCGCCCTCGCGTTTTCCGACCTTCCGCAGGTGGTCGGCCAGGGTCTCGGCGAGGTCGGTGCCGGTCAGACGGAGCGACACGATGACGTCGGCCCGGATGCCTGTGTCGCGTACCCACGCGGCCAGCGTCGCAACCGCGGCGTCGCCCAACTCGGCGAGTGCGCGCTCGTCGCCGTTGCGGGCCGCGGCCAGCACCTCGACCCACTCCGGGGCGTCGGCATGGGCCAGGACGCGACCCGGCTCGGCCAGGAGATCGGCGGAAATTCTTCCGCGACGCCCGAATTCGCCACCGGGCCACATCTTGCGGGGGTCCAGGGTCTGGGCCTTGCGACGCAGCGTCGAGGTCACGGTGCGGACGATCTCGGCGTCGACCGAATCGGGGAGTCCTTCGCTGAGGGCGCCCCGGCAGACCGAGCAGCGTCCGCAGTCCGCGGCCTGCGGGTCGTCGAGGGATTCGGTCAGCAACCGCATGAGGCACGTGCGGCCCGCGATGTAGGCGCGCATGATGTCGGCCTCCCGACGGCGCACGGCGAGGATGCCGTCGTAGTGCTCGGCGTCGTAGGTCCAGGGCTTGCCGGTGACGACCCACCCGTCGGCGGTCCGGTCGGTGACGCCGTCGACCGCCAGTTGCTTGAGCATCAACTCGATACGCGTGCGCCGGAAGCGGGTGGCGGCCTCGAGCTGCACCACCGACTGCGGCTCCGCCGCGGATTCCAGGGCGGCGAGCAGATCGCGCATCTTGTCCGGGTCGGGGATCGTCGCGGTCGCGAAATGGTCCCAGATCCGGTCGTCGGTCTGCGACGCCAAGAGCATCACGACGGCGTCGTCGAGGGCGCGTCCGGCACGGCCGACCTGCTGGTAGTAGGACACCGGCGACGGCGGCGACCCGACATGCACCACGAAGCCGAGATCTGGCTTGTCGTAACCCATTCCGAGCGCCGACGTCGCGACCAGCGCCTTGACCTCGTTGCGCAGCAACGCGTCCTCGAGTTCATGGCGGCGGTCGGCGTCGAGCTGGCCGGTGTAGGCCGCCACCGCGACGGCGTCGCCATGGACGGCCCGGATCGCCTCGACCAGGCGGTCGGCGTCGGCGACGGTCAGCACGTAGACGATGCCTGACCCCGGCAGCGAAGGCAGCGACTGCGCGACCCACCCGTACCGCTGGACCGGGGAGAGGCCGTCGAGGACATTGAGATGCAGGGACTTCCGCGCCAGCGGTCCGCGGAGGACGAGTGTCGGCTCACCACCGGAGCCGGCATCGAGCTGAGCGGCGACGTCGTCGGTGACGCGGGCATTGGCGGTGGCGGTGGTGGCCAGGACCGGCGTCGTCGGGTTGACGGTACGCAGCACGTCGGCGACGCGGCGGTAGTCCGGGCGGAAGTCGTGACCCCAGTCGGACACCGCATGTGCTTCGTCGATGACGAGCAGGCCGAGGTTGCCGGCCAAGGCGTCGAGAACCCGGCGACCGAAGCCCGGATTGGCGAGCCGTTCCGGTGACACGAGCAGCACGTCGAGGTCGCCGGCGCGCAGCTGTGCCTCGATCATCGACCACTCGTCGACATTGGACGAGTTGAGCGTCGCCGCCGACAACCCACCGCGAGCGGCGGCGGCGACCTGGTCGCGCATGAGCGACAGCAGCGGTGACACGATGAGCGTCGGCCCCCCGCCACCCGCCCGGATGATCGCGGTCGCCGACCAGTAGACCGCCGACTTGCCCCACCCGGTCGCCTGGACGACCAGCACGCGGGCGCCGCGCTCGGTGGGATCGGCGGGCCGGCCGGCCAGTGCGGTCACGGCCCGGAGCTGGTCGTCGCGCAGCGCGGCGCCCTCACCGGCCAGGCTGGTGATGACACGGTTGGCGGCGGTCAGCTGGTCCGGGGCGAGGGTTGCGGCCATGCGCCCCAATGTAGTGGCGCCCTCGGACACGCCGACGCGGTCCGTCCACACCGCGGCGTGTACCCGGCGAAGCGTTCACAGGAACCTGGCAGTTCACATGCAGGGTGACGCGAGGCTGGGAATCGAGAGTTGTCCGCATGATCCCAGAAGCACCGCCGGGCGCCCCGGCGCAGATGTACAGCGTCGCCGACACCTCTACGCCGAATCCAGTACTCGACATCGTGGTCCCCGTCTACAACGAACAGGACGACATCGCCTCGTCGGTGCGACGCCTGGCCGACCACCTGCGCGCGCATGTGCCGTACGCGTCGCGGATCACCGTCGCCGACAATGCCAGCACCGACGAGACCCTCGAGATCGCCGTCGCACTGGCCGGTGAACTCGAGGGCGTTCGGGTCGTCCATCTCGAGCAGAAGGGCCGCGGACGCGCGCTGAGCGCGGTGTGGCAGCACAGTGACGCCGAGATCGTCGCGTACTGCGACGTCGACCTCTCGACCGACCTCAACGCCCTGATGCCGCTCATCGCCCCGCTGGTGTCGCGGCACTCCGACATCGCGATCGGGACGCGCCTCAACCGCTCCGCACGCGTGGTCCGAGGACCCAAGCGCGAGTTCATCTCCCGCTCGTACAACCTGATGCTGCGTACTGCGATGGGCGCCCGGTTCTCCGATGCGCAGTGCGGATTCAAGGCCATGCGCACCGACATCGCCCGCGAACTGCTGCCGTTCGTCGCCGACACCGGCTGGTTCTTCGACACCGAGCTCCTGGTCCTCGCCGAACAGATCGGTCTGCGCATCGCCGAGGTGCCGGTGGACTGGGTCGACGACCCCGACAGCACCGTCGACATCGTGCCGACCGCGATCGCGGATCTGAAAGGCTGTGCGCGCGTGGGCCTCGCACTCGCCATGGGCCGGTTGCCGATCGCCCAGCTGCGCGCCTCCATCGGCCGCGACCGGGCCGCGGGACCGCAGCTCGACGGCGTGCCGGCGGGCATGGTCGGTCAGCTCGCCCGCTTCTGCGTGGTGGGCGTGGCCTCGACGCTCGCCTACGCGGTCCTGTTCCTGGCGCTGCACTCGTTCCTGGGCGCCCAGGTCTCCAACGTGGTCGCGCTCGCGATCACCGCGGTCCTCAACACCGCCGCCAACCGGCGCTTCAGCTTCGGCATCCGCGGACGCGACAACGCCCTGCGCCACCAGCTCTTCGGCCTCGGCGTCTTCCTCTTCGGCTGGGTCGTCACCTCGGGTGCGCTGTTCGTTCTCCACACCGTCGCCCCCGACGCGACGAAACACATCGAACTGATGATCCTGGTGATCGCGAACCTGGTGGCGACGCTCACCCGGTTCGTCGGTCTCCGCTGGGTGTTCCGCAAGGCACCCGCTCACCACACGGAGGTTGCCGCATGAGTACCACCCTCGTCTCCCCGGCGGGCTCCGTTGCGCCCGCGGACTCGTCAGGAGTGACGCGCTCCCCGGCGAAAAGTGCCATCTGGGAACGTCTCTCGCTGGCGGCGCTACTGGTCGGCACCACGGTGGCCTACCTGTGGAACCTGTCTATCAACGGGTGGGCCAACTCCTTCTACTCGGCTGCGATCCAGGCCGGTTCCCAGTCGTGGAAGGCGTGGTTCTTCGGGTCGTCGGACATGGCGAACTCCATCACGGTCGACAAACCGCCTGCCTCGCTGTGGATTCCGGGGCTCAGCGCCCGGATCTTCGGGGTCAACCCGTGGTCGATCCTGGTGCCCGAGGCGCTGATGGGCGTCGCCTCGGTGGCGCTGCTCTACCTCATCACCCGGAAGTACTTCGGCCACTGGGCCGGCATCGTCGCGGGGGTGACCCTCGCGGTGACACCGGTCGCGGCGATGATGTTCCGCTTCGACAACCCCGAGGCGCTGCTCATCCTGCTGATGATCGCCGCGGTCTGGTCGATGATGAAGGGACTCGAGGACGGACGGTGGCGATGGCTGGTTCTGACCGGCGTGTTCGTCGGATTCGGATTCCTCACCAAGCAACTCCAGGTCATGCTGATCGTGCCGCCGCTGGCGGTCACCTACCTCGCCTTCGGGCCGCGCGGTTGGTTGCGCCGGATCGGACAACTGTTCGCCGCGCTCGGCGCGATGATCGTCAGCGCCGGCTGGTGGATTCTCGCCGTCGAGCTGTGGCCCGCGTCGTCGCGTCCGTACATCGGTGGCTCGCAGAACAACTCGATCCTCGAGTTGACCCTCGGCTACAACGGCCTGGGCCGGCTCAACGGCAACGAGACCGGCGCCGTCGTCCCCGGTGGTGGGGGAAACGCGATGGAGGGCATGGGCGGTGGACCGGGTGGCCCCGGCGGCGGGGGCGGCGCGTGGGGCGAGACCGGCTGGCTGCGGATGTTCGAACCCGCGCAGGGCGGTCAGATCGCCTGGCTCATCCCGACCGGCCTGATCCTCGCCGCCGTGGCACTCGTACTGATCGGCAGGGCCCGACGAACCGACCCGCGTCGTGCGTATCTGGTCGTCTGGGCGCTGTGGCTGCTGGTCACGATGGGTGTCTTCAGCTTCATGGCCGGGATCTTCCATCAGTACTACACGGCGGCACTGGCTCCCGCGGTCGCCGCGGTCGTCACCGGCGGCGCGGCGGTGTGCTGGTCGCACCGGGACCGGCTGTGGGTGCGGATCGCGCTCGGGATCTCCGTCGCGGCCGCCGCGATCTGGGGCTTCGTTCTGCTCGATCGCACACCCGACTTCGTGCCGTGGCTGCGATACGCGGTCCTCGTCGTGGGGCTGCTCGCCGCGGTGGCCATGGTCTTCACCCAGCGTCGGACCGTCGCGGCCGCAGCGCTCATCGGGGCCATCATGGCGGGCCTGGCCGGGCCGGTCGCCTACACCGTCGACACGATCGCGACCGAGAAGAGCGGATCCATCATCACCGCCGGACCGCGCGTCGAGGGCGAATTCGGTCCCGGTGGCGGTGGACCGGGTGGACGAGGTGGCCCGGGTGGACCCGGCGGACGGGGCATGCCCGGCATGCCACGGCAGGGATTGGGAGCACCCGGGCAGGGGATGCCCGGTATGGGTCAACAGGATGGGGGCGGTCGCGGTGGCGACGGCGCTGGAGGACTGCTCCGCGGTTCGACGCCGTCGGCGGCGCTCGTGGACAGGCTCACCGCCGACGCCGACGAGTACACGTGGGTCGCAGCTGCCGTGGGCTCGATGTCGGCGTCGGGCTACCAGCTCGAGACCGGACACTCGGTGATGCCGATCGGCGGATTCAACGGCAGCGATCCGTCGCCGACCCTGGCCGAATTCCAGCAGCTCGTGGCCGCGAAGAAGATCCACTACTTCATCGGTGGCGGTTCCGGTCCCGGTATGGGGGGCGGCATGGGCGGCAACTCGTCGCAACCGTCGTCGCAGATCAGCACCTGGGTGCAGGAGAACTTCACCGCCGTAACCGTCGACGGCGTGACCCTGTACGACCTCACCCAGCCCACGAGCTGACCGGCGCCGACACCGTTTGGGCGGTCACGGGTACCGGCGTTTAGAGTCATGGACGTGCGCGTACTCGTGATCGGCTCGGGCGGCCGCGAACATGCCCTCCTCATCGGTCTGGCGAACGATCCGGCGGTCACCGACCTGCACGTCGCCCCGGGCAACGCCGGCACCTCGTCGATCGCGACGAACCATCCCGTCGACGCCGTCTCCGGCGACGCGGTCGTGGCGCTGGCACGCGAGATCGGCGCCGACCTCGTGGTCATCGGTCCCGAGGTGCCCCTGGTCCTCGGGGTCGCCGACGCCCTGCGCGCGGCCGGCGTCGCGACTTTCGGTCCGAGTGCCGAGGCCGCGCAGATCGAGGGGTCGAAGGCGTTCGCGAAGGACGTCATGAAGGCCGCGGGGGTCACGACCGCCCATGCCGAGATCGTCGACAATCCCGCCCGGCTCGACGCCGCGCTCGACCGGTTCGGCCCGACCTGGGTGGTCAAGGACGACGGTCTGGCCGCGGGCAAGGGCGTCGTCGTCACCGCGGACCGTGACGTCGCCCGCGATCACGCGGCCGAGTGTCTCGAGAGCGGCCACCCCGTCCTGCTGGAGAGCTTCCTCGACGGGCCGGAGGTGTCGTTGTTCTGCCTCGTCGACGGCGAGACCGTGGTGCCCCTGCTGCCCGCGCAGGACCACAAGCGCGTCGGGGACGGCGACGCCGGACCGAACACCGGCGGGATGGGTGCCTACACGCCGTTGCCCTGGCTGCCCGCCGAGATGACCACGCGCATCGTCGACGAGGTCGTCAAACCCGTTGCCGCCGAGATGGTTCGACGAGGCATCCCGTTCTCCGGCCTGCTGTACGCCGGTCTGGCGATCGGGTCGGACGGGCCCGCCGTCGTCGAATTCAACTGTCGTTTCGGCGATCCGGAGACCCAGGCGGTGCTGGCCCTGCTCGAATCGCCGCTCGGGCAGGCGCTGCACGCGACCGCCACCGGCACCCTCGCCGACCTCCCGCCGCTGCAGTGGCGCGACGGGGCCGCGGTCACCGTCGTGGTCGCCGCGGAGAACTACCCCGGCAAGCCGCGCACCGGCGACCTCATCACCGGTGCCGACACCGACGGGGTGCTGCACGCCGGCACCGCGCGGAACGCCGACGGCGCCGTCGTCTCCTCGGGTGGGCGGGTGCTCGCGGTGGTGGGCACCGGCGCCGATCTCGCCGAAGCTCGCGAGCAGGCCTACGCGCGGATCGCGAACATCAAGCTCCCCGGTTCGCACTTCCGCCGCGACATCGGCCGCAACGCCCTCGAGGGCCGGATCAGCATCTGAGTCTCGCTCCCTCGTTCCCGTTCCCGCTCACCGAAATCGGTTGAGCGAGAACGAAATAGGGAACGACGGGCGACTCAGACCGCCAGGTTCCGTCCGAGGAACTCGACCTGCTCGGGCAGGACGCTGCGCCAGTAGCGGTTGGTGTGACCACCCGCCGCGGTCCCGAACGCCGCCGGCGGGCGGAGTCCGGCGGCCCACTGCCGCGTGTAGGTGTAGAACTGGTCGCTCGAGCCGATGTTGATCAGCAGCGGGATCTTCGCGAACTTCGGCTGGGCCCCGAACAGCGAGTTCGCCTGGTAGTCGGCGAGGCCGTCGAAGGCGCGCGGCGGGAAGTTGCGCGGGTCGGCCCACATCGCGGGGGAGCTGACCGCGACCGAGGCGACACGCGGCGAACCCAGCATGGCCGCCAGGCGCAACGCGCCGTACCCGCCCATCGACCATCCGAACAGGCCGATGCGTTCGGTGGACAGGTCCAGGTCGGGGTTGCTCGCGAGCATCGGCAGGAACTCGTCGAGGATCATCGCGCCCCCGTCGGCGCCGTCGGTGCGTCGGTGGTAGTAGTTGCGCCCGATGTCGGCGGCGGCCAGCGCGAACGGCGCGTTCCCGGCGTCGACGTACTGCTGCATCACCGACTGCATCTCGAGCTTCGGCCCGAAGATCGACTTCTCGTTGGTGTTGAGCGCGTGCAGCACGACGACGACGGGCAGGGTGCCCGTCACCCCGTTGGGCCGGGCGACGGCCCAGCGCGTGTCACGCCCGGCCATGCGCGCCGAGCGGAAGCTGCCGGTGATCAGCGGTGGGCCGCCGGTGACCGGTGGCGGCGACGCCTCGACCGGTAGTTCATCGTCGGCCCGACCCTCGAGCTTGCGGGGCTCCACCGACGTCGGCGGGGTCGACCCCGAGCACGCGGCGATCCCCAGGGCGGCGGCGCCGAGGCCGGCGGCCAGGACAGCACGACGCCCGACGAACGCACGGGCGTGTTCGTCGGGATTGCTGGGGAGGGGTGGCACTCGGGTCATCGAGTCAACAGGGTAATGGCCGACCCCCGTCCCGCCGCAACGGAATGGCTCCCGACGCGCACCGTTGTGAGGAATTCCTCTCAGCTGTGCTGCCAGAAACCGTCGTGGACCTCGTGTGCGGCGTCGATCGCGAACGGACCGCGTACCACGATCGGCCGACTGCCCGCCTCGAAGATCCGTCGGCACGGCATCGCCAGCGTGGGATTGGCGGGATCGTCGCCGGTCATCTCCCGCAGGTCGTCCTCGCCGAGCGCGTAGACGACCGTCCCGACCCCGGCCCAGTAGATCGCGCCGGCGCACATGGCGCACGGCTCGGTGCTGGTGTACAGCGTCAGCTCGGCGCGCGTGTCGAGATCGAGGTGCCCGACCGCGCGGACGACGTTCGTCTCGGCATGCCCGGTCGGGTCACCCGAGGTGTCCACGGAATTCATCGCTTCGGCGACCACGCTGCCGCCCGGCGCCACCAGTAGTGAGCCGAACGGGTGGTCGCCGCGCGTCCGGGCCCGGGCGGCGAGGTCGATCGCCTGCCGGAGATGGGTGATGTCTGGGTCCTCGTGACTGTCGGGGGACATGTCCCGATCGTCGCACGGTTCCGCACGCCGGCGTGGGGCGAACGGCGAGTGTCTCAGGCCTGCCCGACGAGTTCACAGCTGAAGTCGACGGGCCGCGCGCGCCGGTCGAACTCGACGTGCGCCACCGACTCGCCGTCGGTGACGTCGCAGATCGGCGACCGGCCGCCGTCGGAGCCGGTGCGCCAGCTGATGTGCCAGCCGCGTCGCGCGGCCATCCCGTGGATCGCGACCCGATGATCGTTGACCGCAAGTGATCTCATCACCGTCGGCATCGTGGTGGCGAAGTCGGCGAAGGTCGGTTCGGGCAGCGCGACGTCGTCGAGGAGGTACACCGCGAGATCCCCGTCGTCGTGCTGTGCCGTCCAGTACGGACTGATCCCGGTGCTCTCGACCGCGGCCGCGGCCACGATGTCGATCGCCTCTGTCCGGTAGTCGGCGATCTGGTCGCGAGACAGGCTGGGCGGCAACGACACCCGGGGAACGGCGAAATCATCGACGCCGAATCGGGCGCCGACGTCGCGCAGCGCGGCGGCTGGACCCGCCGGTTCGCCGCGGGGATGGGCCCACCCCCACACGATCGCGTCCGATTCGATGACCGCGATCAGCGTGGCACGTGAACGGACACAGTCGCGCTGCCCGCCCGGGTCGGACGAGGCCGTCGAGGTGAAGACGACGGACCGCTCCGCCGGGTCGCAGCGCGACTCGAAGCTACCGAGCCGTTCGCGCAGGAAGTCGGCGAACGCGACCTGCCGCAGACAGGTGTAGAGCGCCGCGTAATCGGCGACAGCATGGAGGCCGTCGAACTGCATGAGGTCACGGTAACCGCGGGTGTGGTCGTCGTACCCCTCTGTCCGACGTCCGACTGACGGTCGACCGCCGTCGGGCATTCCGCCGAGGTCAGCGGGCTTATACGGGAATCCGCCTGGGCGTGTATCGCTTTGGTGAAAGCGATACGACGGTACCGGCCCTTTGGCAGCATTGACTCCCATGATGACCTCGGCGGCGACACCGAAGGGTGCGCGGCGGCGGTCTCGACTGATCGAGGCTGCCGGCGAGTTGCTGCTCGAAGGAGGCTTCGATGCAGTGCGTCATCGCGCGGTGGCCGAGCGCGCGCAACTACCGCTGGCGTCGACCACCTATTACTTCGGTTCCCTCGACGACCTGATGGCCGAGGCCGCCGCCTATCTGTGCGCGCACGACGAGACCGCAGTCGCCGCCCGCTGCAACGCTCTTCCGCGCCGGCACCGGGGCAGCACGGCGACGGCGGGTGCCCTCGCCGACGTCTTCGTCGGTTCCGACACCACCCTTCAGCAACTGTCCGCGCGGTACGAGATGATCGCGCTCGCGGCGCGGTATCCGCTACTGCGCGAGGTCGTCGCGAGTCGGGGACAATCGCTCGCGTTCCATCACTGCGAGGTCTTGGTGAAGTCGCACCGGGTCGCCGATCCGGCGCACATCGCGCAACTGATCGGTATCGAGGACGGAGCGATCGTGGGAGCGTTGTCCCAGACGGCCGTACGACCGGTCGACGCGGTGCGCGACGCCCTGCTCGACGTCGTCGACGTCCTCGCCCCACGGGAGTGACCGGACGGAGTGTCCGGGGCCGAACCTCGCGAACTCACCGCGCGGTGGACGCGGCGATGACACGATGGGTCGTCAGGTCACCGACGGGGAAGGGGATCGCGTGTCAGCGAGACGATGGATGGTGGGAGTCGGGGCCGCGCTCGGCGCGGCCGTCATGGCAGCGACGGCGTTCGTCGCCCCGACAGCGCAGGCCGCGCCGGCCGGGCGGGTCGATGCGTCGGTCCCGTTCTCCTCGGCGGTCTACGGCACCGGCTGCACCTATCCGCTGACCGTGGCGGTCAACTCGTCCGGCTGGGTCGAGTTCTTCGAGGTCAAGGCGGGTCTGCCGCCGCGCTTCGTCGGACGCGACCTGCCGCAGGGTGCGCTCGCCTCGACCACCTGGGTGCCGCACCGGACCGGTGACAAGTATCTGTATGCCGTGCAGAACGGGAAGGTGTCGGCGCCGACGTTCGTCCGCGTGCGACAGGGTTACGGGTCCAACGGGGCGTGCATCGCGTTCTGACGGTGTGTGCGCGGCCCTCTCCGGGTTTTGAGGATCGCGACGGCCGCGACCTACACTGACCGGGTGTCGAAGCCCGTCATCGCCAACGTCCTGGCCAGCCGCTATGCCTCCGCCGATCTCGCCGAACTGTGGTCGGCGAGCACCAAGATCGAGCTCGAACGGCGACTGTGGATCGCGGTCCTCAAGGCGCAGCGCGACCTCGGCATCGACGTACCGGCCGACGCCATCGCCGACTACGAGCGCGTCGTCGACCAGGTCGATCTCGCATCCATCGCCGAACGTGAACGGGTCACCCGCCACGATGTGAAGGCCCGGATCGAGGAGTTCAACGCCCTGGCCGGCCACGAGCAGATCCACAAGGGCATGACCAGCCGCGACCTCACCGAGAACGTCGAGCAGCTGCAGATCCTGCGTTCGCTCGAACACGTCCACGCCCACGGCGTGGCAGTGCTCGCGCGCATCGTCGCACGCGCCGCCGACTACTCGTCGACGGTGATGGCCGGACGCAGTCACAACGTCGCCGCCCAGGCCACCACGCTCGGCAAGCGGTTCGCCTCGGCCGCCGACGAGCTGATGATCGCGCTCACCCGGTTGCGCGAACTCATCGACCGCTACCCGCTGCGCGGGATCAAGGGGCCGATGGGCACCTCGCAGGACATGCTCGACCTGCTCGGCGGCGACGCGGTGAAGCTCGCCGACCTCGAGGGCCGGGTCGCCGATCACCTCGGGTTCGCCCGCTCGTTCACCTCGGTCGGCCAGATCTATCCGCGGTCGCTCGACCACGACGTGGTGTCGGCACTCGTGCAGCTGGCGGCCGCGCCGTCGTCGCTGGCCCACACCATCCGGCTGATGGCGGGCCACGAGCTGGTCACCGAGGGCTTCCAGCCCGGTCAGGTCGGCAGCTCGGCGATGCCGCACAAGATGAACACCCGCAGCTGCGAACGCGTCAACGGGCTCGCGGTCGTACTCCGCGGATACGGCTCGATGGCCGCCGAACTGGCGGGCGCGCAGTGGAACGAGGGCGACGTCTTCTGCTCGGTCGTCCGTCGCGTGGCCCTGCCCGACGCGTTCTTCGCGATCGACGGACTGATGGAGACCTTCCTGACGGTGCTCGACGAGTTCGGCGCCTACCCGGCCGTGATCGCCAACGAACTCGACCGTTATCTGCCGTTCCTCGCGACCACCAAGGTCCTGATGGCCGCGGTGCGCGCCGGCGTCGGGCGGGAGACCGCGCACGAGGCGATCAAGGAGACCGCGGTCGCGGTCGCGCTCGCCATGCGGGAGGAGGGACGCGAACCCGACCTCCTCGACCGGCTCGCCGCCGACGACCGCATCCCGCTCGACCGCGCGCAGCTCGACGCGTTGCTGGCCGACAAGACGGCCTTCGTCGGTGCCGCCGAACAGCAGGTCGCCGACGTCATCGCGGCCGCGGAGAAGATCATCGGGCAGTACCCCGACGCCGCGGGCTACTCGCCGGCGCCGATCCTGTAGCTCTCCGCCATCTCACTCCGGCGCGGTGACGTCGGAGTGCCTGCTACCCCCTGCTCCCTGAGCGCGACCCCGTCTGCTCCCTGAGGTGCGAGCGAAGCGAGCCACGAAGGGCTCCGCAACGTGTCTCACCAGGCCCTTCGTGGCTCGTCGCTATCGCTCCTCACACCTCAGGGAGCAATGGGGTCGTTCTTTCGGATCAGGGAGCAGAAGGTCGGCTCTGTCACTCGGGGGTCGAGACGTCGGAGTGCCCGAGGTTCCAGTCCGGGAGGGCGGTGTCGCGCACGCGACGCTTGAGTTCGGGAGCACCGGGGAAGCCGCCGTCGCGCTTGCGTTCCCAGATCTGGGTGCCGTCGACGTCGATGGCGAACACCCCGCCCGTGCCGGGGACGAGGGTCACCGCGCCGATCTCGGTGCCGAAGGTGTTCAGCAGTTCCGAGGCCATCCACGACGCTCGCAGCAGCCAGTTGCACTGCGTGCAGTAGGTGATGGTGATGTGCGGCTCGCTCATCGGTCCAGGATCGCAGACCCCGGGGCCCACGGCCGGACGGGTGGTCCCTGCCGCCCCGCGGGGTCACCTCACCCTCTAGGGTCGAGTCCATGCGTCCTGAACTGCAGTCCTACCGTCATCTGGCGTCGGGGAAGGTCCGCGAGATCTACGAGATCGACGCCGACACCCTGCTGCTGGTGGCGTCCGACCGGATCTCGGCCTACGACCACATCCTCAGTCCCGCGATCCCCGACAAGGGGCGCATCCTGACGGCGATGAGCTTCTACTGGTTCGACGAGCTCGGCGTGCCCAACCATTTGGCCGGCGGCCCCACCGACGAACGGATCCCGGCGTCGGTCGTGGGCCGGTCGATGGTGGTCCGTCGACTGCCGATGGTGCAGGTCGAATGCGTCGCCCGTGGCTACCTGACCGGGTCCGGCCTGCTCGACTACCAGGCGACCGGGTCGGTGTGCGGCGTCGAACTGCCGGCGGGACTGTCGGAGGCGAGCAAGCTCCCCGAACCGATCTTCACGCCGGCCACCAAGGCCGAGCAGGGTGAGCACGACGAGAACATCAGTTTCGAGCGGGTCGTCGAGCAGGAGGGGGAGGAGCTGGCGAAGGCCCTGCGGTCGGCCACCCTCGACATCTACGCGCGCGGCGCCGCGGTCGCCGCCGAGCGCGGAATCATCCTCGCCGACACCAAATTCGAGTTCGGCCGCGGGGCCGACGGCGAACTCGTCCTGGCCGACGAGGTGCTCACCCCCGACTCGTCGCGGTACTGGGAGGCCGCGACCTACGAGGCCGGCGAGGTGCAGCCCAGCTTCGACAAGCAGATCGTGCGGAACTGGCTCACCGGTGCCGAATCCGGGTGGGACCGGGCCTCCGATGTCGCGCCGCCGCCGTTGCCCGACGACGTCGTCGACCGCACGAGGCGGCGCTATATCGACGCCTACGAATGGATCTCGCGAAAGTCCTTCGCGGACTGGCCCGATGCAGAGGTGATCTGATGACCGACGAGAAGACCACCATGAACGCAGCGCCGGTCACCGCGCCGGTGGCCAAGAAGGTGCCCACCGAACGCACCCACCACGGTGACACCTTCGTCGACGACTACGAATGGTTGCGCGACAAGGACGATCCGGAGGTCATCGCCTACCTGGAGGCGCAGAACGCCTTCACCGAATCGCACACCGCGCAACTGGCGGACCTGCGCACGCAGATCTTCGGCGAGATCAAGAGCCGCACCAAGGAAACCGACATGTCGGTGCCCAACCGGCGCGGGCGGTACTGGTATTACGGGCGAACCCATGAGGGCAAGCAGTACTCGACGTCGTGCCGGTGCCCGATCCGGTCCGAGGACGACTGGACCCCGCCGGAGGTGGGCGAAGACCCGCTGCCCGGCGAGGAGATCCTGCTCGACGCCAACGTCGAGGCGGAGGGTCACGATTTCTTCAGTCTCGGGGCGCTGACCGTCAGCGACGACGGCAACTGGCTCGCCTACAGCATCGACATCGTCGGGGACGAGCGATACACCCTGCGCGTCAAGGACCTTCGCACCGGGGAACTCCTCCCCGACGAGGTTCGCGACACCGCGGGGGGTGCGGTGTGGTCGGCAGACGCCCGGCACGTGTTCTACTCGACGGTCGACGCCGCCTGGCGCCCGGACACGGTGTGGCGCCACGACATCGGTGCCGGGACGGCCGACGTCAAGGTCTTCCACGAGCCCGACGAGCGGTTCTGGGTCGGGATGGGCACCACCCGGAGCGACAAGTACCTCGTCATCGGCGTCGGGTCCAAGATAACCTCGGAGAGCTACTTGCTCGCCGCCGACGACCCGACGGGTGAATTCCGCAGCGTCGCACCGCGGGTCGACGGGGTCGAGTACAGCGTCGAGCATGCCGTCATCGGTGGCGAGGACTATCTGGTCATCGTGCACAACGAAGTCCGCGACGGGCAGAAGGCGGACAACTTCGCGATCGATCTCGCGCCGGTCGCCGACCCGTCGGACCGTCGTCCGCTGATCGCGCACGACCCGCAACGCCGGATCGAGGACCTCGACGCCTTCGCCGACTACCTGGTCCTGTCCTACCGCCGAGATGCGTTGCCGCGTCTCGCCATCGCCGATCTGCGGCAGATCGACGGCATCCCGGTCGAATCGGATTTTCGCGAGGTGACCTTCGACCAGGAACTCGGCTCCGCGGGCCTCGGCGCCAACCCGGAATGGCGTGCCCCGAGGCTCCGCATCGGATACGGCAGTTTCATCGAACCGGCGGAACTGTTCGAGCTCGACGTCGCCTCCGGCGAGCGGACCCTGCTCAAGCGGCAGCCGGTGCTCGGCGGTTACGACCCGGCCGACTACGTGCAGTCGCGGGAGTGGGCCGTCGCCGAGGACGGCACCCGGATCCCGTTGTCGGTGGTGCGGCGCAAGGAAACCGACGCCGCCAAACCGGCGCCCCTGCTCCTCTACGGCTACGGCTCCTACGAGGCGAGCATCGACCCGTACTTCTCGGTGGCGCGACTGTCGATGCTCGATCGCGGCATGGTCTTCGTCCTCGCGCACATCCGCGGTGGCGGGGAGATGGGGCGCTACTGGTACGAGAACGGCAAGGAACTCAGCAAGCGGAACACCTTCACCGACTTCGTCGCCGCAGGACGGCATCTCGTCGACACCGGGTGGACGACACCGCAGCAGATGGTCGCCGAGGGCGGGTCCGCCGGCGGATTGCTGATGGGTGCGGTCGCGAACCTCGCGCCCGAGTTGTTCAACGGGATCCTGGCGTCGGTGCCGTTCGTCGACGCGCTGAACTCGATCCTCGATCCGTCGTTGCCCCTCACGGTGATCGAGTGGGACGAGTGGGGTGACCCGCTGCACGACCCGAAGGTCTACGAGTACATGAAGACCTACACGCCGTACGAGAACGTCGACGCGAAGCCGTATCCGCCGATCCTCGCCTTGACCTCGCTCAACGACACCCGGGTGCTGTTCACCGAGGCGGCGAAATGGGTTGCGCGACTGCAGGAGAAGACCACCTCGGACAACCCGGTACTGCTGAAGACCGAGATGTCCGCCGGCCACGGCGGCGTCAGCGGACGCTACAAGCAGTGGGAAGAGGTCGCCTTCGAGATCGCGTGGATCCTGCAGCAGTCGGGCGCGCTCGATACTCCCGCTGGTTGAGCTCACCTTCCGCTGGTTGAGCTCACCTTCCGCTGGTTGAGCTCACCTTCCGCTGGTTGAGCTCACCTTCCGCTGGTTGAGCTTGTCGAAACCACAAAGCCCCACCGACCCGGGAGTCGGTGGGGCTTTGGTTTGCGATCAGCAAGAGATGATCAGTGCATCATGATCGGACCGCGGTCCATGTCCTCTTCGGTGAGAGGCGACGCGATCTTTTTGCGGGGCAGGAAGAACGCGGGGATCAGGGTGAGGACGATCAGGACCACCGAGATGGTGAACGTACTCGAGAACACGTCCGCCGCGGTCTCGAAGAACGACTCCGGCAACGGGTTCGGCACGCCCGGCGGCAGCGGATCGTCGGAGGTGTTCGCCATGATCGCCAGTCCCGCCTCGGGTCGGCTCGCCAGACTGCTGGCCAGGATCACCGAGATGACGGCCGTACCGATCGACGTGGCCGACTGCTGGATGACGTTCAGCAGCGTCGAACCGTCCGGGACCTGCGGGTTGCTGAGTGTCGCGAGAGCCGCGGACATGATCGGCATCATCGTCATGCCCATGCCGAGACCCTGCACGAACAGCGAACCGCAGATCAGCCAGTACGAGGTCTCGGCGCCGAGGAACATGAACGTACTCAGGCCCAGCACGATCAGGACGATGCCGGCGAGCACGAACTTGCCCGGGCCCATCTTGTCGGTGAGGCGGCCGGCGATCGGCATGGTGAGCATGGCGCCGATGCCCTGCGGGGCCAGCAGCAGACCGGCGGTCAACGTGGACTCGCCGCGCACGCCGATGAAGTACTGCGGGAACAGCAGCGCCGCACCGAAGAACGCGACCATGAACAGCACCATCGTGATGACGGAGATGCTCAGTGTGCGGTTCGCGAAGAGCCGCAGGTCGAGCAGCGGGTTCTTCTTGCGCAGGGCGTGCACGATGAAGGCCACGATCAGGAGTGCACCGATGATGGTCGGCACCAGAACCGATGCGGTGACGAAGGTGCGGTGCTCGGCGCTCGAGGAGATACCGAACAGGAACAACGCGAGACCCGGCGACAGGAGCAGCAGACCGACGACGTCGATCGAGGGGCGGCTGGTCTCCGCGTCATCGCGCAGGACGATCCACGAGTAGACCAGCGCGATGATGCCGATCGGGACGTTGATCAGGAAGATCCAGTGCCAGCTCAGCTGCTCGATGAGGACGCCGCCGAGGATCGGGCCCGAGATCGGACCCAGGAGCATCGGGATACCGAGCACGGCCATGACCGAACCGACGCGCTCGGGACCGGCCGCCTTGGTCAGCATCATCATGCCGATCGGCATCAGCATGCCGCCGCCGAGTCCCTGGATCACGCGGAAGGCCACGAGCATGCCGATGTTCGGCGCCAGCGCGCACAACACCGAACCCACGGTGAACAGGACCAGCGAGACGAGGTAGACGCGCTTGGTGCCGAAACGCGATGCCGCCCAACTAGACAACGGGATCACCGCCGCCAGTGCCAGGGTGTAACCGGTCGCGGTCCAGGCGGCGCCCGCGGCGTCGGTGCCGAACTCCTGCTGGAAGGTGTTCTGGGCGACCGCCACCACGGTGACGTCGAGGATCGACATGATCGCGCCGAGCACGACCACGCCGGCGACCAGCAGGACGTGACGGTCCAGCTTGGTGTCGGGTGGGCCGTCGTGCAGATGGCCACCTGTGGATGAGGTCATTCGCGTGTTCCTATCGGTCGGGCGAGAAATGGGCGTGCCGCGGCCATCCGCGGCAGAGAAGTCTGTGGGCTCGTTCGACCCCGTGAGGGTCGGTGGTCAGAGATCAGGGAGCGACGAGGTAGGAGAGGGGAGTCACGAGGCCTGCCGTCCGTCGGTGGGCAGACAGAAATGGTCGACGCCGTCGTCGACGATGGGACGCAGTGCCGCGCAGAGGTTGTCGCGCATGTCTGCGGGCAGGTTGGCGACGAAGTGCCGGATGGTCCCGCGCTTCACGGCCAGATGGGTCTCGAGGTAGCGCCGGCCCGCGTCGGTGAGGGAGATGCGCTTGACCCGACGGTCGGACGGGTCCTCTCGACGGTCGACGAGACCTCCGGTCACCAGCTTGTCCACCGTCCGGCCGGCGGCCGCGAGGGACAGCTGAACGTGATCGGCGATCGCGTTGACCGGCATCGGCCCGGGCTGGCATGCAAGCGTGGAGAGGATCCGGAGCTGCGAGAACGTGACCTCGCTTGCCGCCAGACTCTCCAGCGCCTCGGGCCGGCTCAGATCGATGAGCCGCTCGAGGAAGGCGTTGAGCGCCGACGACGCAGCGTTCACCGACTCGTCGGCGCCGCTGTTCGACCTGCATTCTCCGGACACCGAAAGATGCTAACCCGAATGCAACTATTGCCGAAACGCAATTAACGGTGACCTTGCGCATACCGTGGCGGCACCTGTGACCCGGGTCTCCCGAAGGCGGCGCGGGCGCCGTCTAATCTGGCAGCCATGGCCAACATCAAGGACATCCCCGTTACCGCTCTGGACGGCTCCGATGTCTCGCTGAAGGACTTCGGCGGACCGCTGCTCGTGGTGAACGTCGCCAGCAAGTGCGGCCTCACGCCGCAGTATGCCGGCCTGGAGGAACTCGCCAAGACGTACGGAGACAAGGGACTCACCGTCGTCGGAGTGCCCTGCAACCAGTTCATGGGGCAGGAGCCGGGTACCGCCGAGGAGATCGCGACCTTCTGCTCGGCGACCTACGGGGTGACCTTCCCGCTGCTGGAGAAGACCGACGTCAACGGCGAGGCGCGTCACCCGCTCTACGCCGAACTCACCCGGCACGCCGACGCCGACGGGGAGGCCGGCGACATCCAGTGGAACTTCGAGAAGTTCCTCGTCAACGCCGACGGTGAGGTGGTCAACCGCTTCCGTCCGCGCACCGAGCCGACCGATCCGACGGTCGTCGCCGCCATCGAATCCGTGCTCTGAGCCGATTTGGTGCACCCGGTAAGCTGACCGGCGTGAACTGATCGGGAGAACACCGGTCAGGCGACAACCGACCAGCAGACATTGAGGAGCGATCCATGGCGCGAGTGGTGGTCGACGTGATGCCCAAAGCCGAGATTCTCGACCCGCAGGGGCAGGCCATCGTCGGCGCCCTGGGCCGGCTCGGGTTCAGTGGGATCGGCGACGTCCGTCAGGGCAAGCGCTTCGAGCTCGAGGTCGACGACACGGTCGACGACACGACGCTGGAGCGCATCGCCGAGGAGTTGCTGACCAACACCGTCATCGAGAACTTCAACGTCTCGCGCGTCGCGGAGTAGAGAGCAGCACATGACAGCACGCATCGGGGTCATCACCTTCCCCGGCACCCTCGACGACGTCGACGCCGCCCGCGCGGTCCGGCTGGCCGGCGCCGAACCGGTCGCGCTGTGGCACGGCGACGCCGACCTGAAGGGCGTCGACGCGATCATCGTCCCCGGCGGATTCTCCTACGGCGATTACCTGCGCGCGGGGGCCATTGCCCGCTTCGCTCCGGTGATGGGATCGGTCGTCGAGGCAGCCGGCAAGGGGATGCCGATCTTGGGAATCTGCAACGGTTTCCAGGTGCTCTGCGAGGCCGGGCTGCTGCCGGGTGCCCTGACCCGTAACGAGGGCCTGCACTTCATCTGTCGCGACGAGTGGCTGCGCGTCGAGTCGAACACCACGGCCTGGACGACCCGCTTCGAGCAGGGTGCGGAGATCCTCATCCCGCTCAAGTCCGGCGAAGGACGTTACGTGGCCTCGCAGCGCAAGCTCGAGGAGCTGGAGGGTGAGGGGCTCGTCGTGTTCCGGTTCCCCGAGCGGAACCCGAACGGTTCGTCCCTCGACATCGCCGGTATCTCGAGCCCTAACGGGCGGATCGTCGGCCTGATGCCGCATCCCGAGCACGCCACGGAGCCGCTCACCGGACCCAGCGACGACGGCCTCGGCCTGTTCTACTCGGCGATCGACTCGGTCCTCGCCTCGGCGTGAATGCGCGTTCGTCGATGAGTGCGTCCGCCAGGATTCCGACCAGCGCGACCGCACGCGGCCTCGGCGAGTTCGTCGACGCCTCGCCGTCGCCGTTCCACGTGTGCGCGACGGTGGCCCGCGAACTCGAAAGCGCCGGGTACACGCGGCTGTTCGAGGATCAGCCGTGGGCGGACGCCGGTCTCGACGCCCCGTCGGCGCGGTACTACGTCATCCGCGGCGGCTCGATCATCGCCTGGGAGACCGGGCAGACCGGCGCCGTCCGCATCGTCGGCGGACACACCGACAGCCCCAACCTGCGGCTCAAGCAGCATCCCGACCGCTTGTCGGCCGGAGTGGCGATGGTCGCCCTCGAACCCTACGGCGGCGCCTGGCTCAATTCCTGGCTCGACCGCGATCTCGGCCTCTCCGGCCGCCTCGCGTACCGATCGGGGAACTCGGTGGCGCACACGCTGGTTCATGTGACCGAACCGGTGGTGCGGGTACCCCAACTCGCCATCCACCTGTCGGAGGACCGGAAGGGCGTGTCGCTCGATCCGCAGCGGCATGTCAACGCGGTGTGGGGAATCGGCGACGACGTCCCCGACGTCCTCGGCTGGGTGTCGGAGTACGCGGGCATCGACCCGGACGCGCTCCTCGGCTGGGAACTCATGACCCACGACGTCGCGCCGTCGGCGATCATCGGAGCCGACGGAAACCTGCTCAGCGCACCGCGATTGGACAACCAGGGCACCTGCTATACGGGTCTGCGGGCGCTGCTCGACGCCGGCTCGTCGGCGCACACGAAGATGCTGGTGCTGTTCGATCACGAGGAGGTCGGCAGCGGTTCGGAGCGTGGTGCCGCCTCGGACTTCCTGGGGTCGATCTGCGAACGAATCGTGCTCGCGCGCGGCGGATCACGCGCGGACTTCCTCCAGACGATGGCCGCGAGCATCTGCCTGTCCGGCGACATGGCCCACGCGACCCACCCGAACTATCCCGAGCGCCACGAACCCGGGCACCGCATCTCGATCGGCGGCGGACCGGTGCTGAAGGTCAACCAGAACCTGCGCTATGCGTCGGATGCGGTGGGAGAGGCCGTCTTCGCGCTCGCGTGCGACGCCGCGGGCGTCCCCATGCAGCGATATGTCCATCGCGCGGATCTGCCGTGCGGGTCGACGATCGGGCCGATCACGGCATCACGCACCGGGCTCACGACGATCGACGTCGGCGCGCCGCAGCTCGCGATGCACTCCGCGCGTGAGCTCATGGGCGCCGACGACGTGCCGATGTATTCGGCTGCGCTGCAAGCGTTTCTGACGCAGGACTAGGAACGACGCGCGAGCAGGCGAGCGCCTCACCTCGCTCCCTGAGGAGCGAGCCTGCGAGCGTCGCCTACCGCTCCCTGAGGAGCGCCCGGAGCTTGCGGAGGGCGCGTCACGAAGGGTCCTGCTGAGGTAGCGGGATCAGTATTCGCGGGCGAACCCGAGGACCTTGTTCACGTACTCCATCGAGTTGTTGTACCGCAGGACAGCGGTCACCAACGAGGACGAGTCCCGCAGGTCGAGATCGTCGTCGCACAGGTAGTTCGCGGTGGTCAGCGCGGCGTCGAAGATGTTCTGCGGGTCGGACTTGCCGTCACCGTTGCCGTCGGCGGCGTACATCTTCCACGTCGACGGCAGGAATTGCATCGGGCCGACCGCGCGGTCGTAGACCGGGTCGCCGTCGAGTTCGCCGCCGTCGGTGTCACCGATGACCTGGTTGCCGGCGAGGGAGCCGTCGAGGCGCGGACCGAAGATCGCGCTGCGCAGGACGCCGTCGGGGTTCACGTTGCCCTGGTCGGCGTGGTGGGACTCGACCCGGCCGATCCCGGCGATGACCTTCCAGTCGATGCCGCAGCGCGGGTGGGTGCTCGTGACGGACTTCGCGGCCGCCTCATACGCGTCGTAGTTGGTCACCGGGACCGCACCGGTCGTCACGCTCGCCGGACGGACCGGCGGCGGCGGGGGAGTGGGTGCCAGTGGGTGTGCCTTCACAGCCGGTGTCACGGACGGTGGCGTGGTCGGGGCCTCGGACGTCACCTGCGGCGCGGACACCGGCGTGGGGGCCAGCGTGTTGCCGGAGAGTTCGGCCCCGGCGGTCGCCGCGCCGGCCAGAACGCCCACCGGTAGCAGAGCGGTGGCCCACAACGGTGTGCGTGACCTCTTCCGTGGCTTGGAGTGCTTACCCAAAACTGATCGACCTCGCGTGTACATCTCGTGGTTCGTGGTTGCGGAACCGAGCCGACCGTACACGCGGCCGTGAGCAAAGCGTTACCTTGTCGTGATCAATTCAGGTCTGGACACCACCACCGATTTGTGTCTTTGCAGGTGAGGCCGGAAGCTCGGCCCGGCATGTGAAACGGCCCACAAAGGGGATTGAGACCCTCGGGTTAACGGGAAGACCGGGGTCAATTCGGGCGGAGCATCGACAGGGTGCTGCCTTCGCTGACGACGATGTATCCGTCGACGACCCGCACGAGTCCGGGGGAAGACAGGCCGCGCTCCCAGGCCGCGGTGTTCGCCGGGGTGAGCCCGGTCAGCAGGCCCTGGTTGACGACGACCATGGTGGTGCCGCTGGACCCGACGCACCGCGGGTTGGCGAGGATCGGCCGCTGCGGTCCCGGCGGCGGTCCGCTGCCGATGTGCGTGCCGTCGGCGAGCGCGTATGTCGTCCGCGAACCGTCCAGGCGGCCGAAGTTCACGAGGGACCCGCACGCGATGGCATTCGCCTTGGACAGTTCACCGTCGCGGATCTGCCACAGTGCCCCCGGACGTGCCGGGTCGCGGACCTCGTACTGCCCCTCGGCGGCGAAGACCAGGTTCGCCGCGTTCAGGACCGGGAGGGTCGACGGCCCGGGCAACACGCTCAGACCGTCGGCCTCGGCGACCGGATCGGCGTCCACCCGGCCGTTGACGGTGGCGTAGGTGACCACCTTCTCCTCGCCGTGCGTCTGGTGGTCGACGGTCACCCCGGTCGGGTAGAGCTTGATGCTGCACTGATCGCAACCGATGCGGTCCTCACCGGTGGCGGGGTTGACCAGGTGTTCGCTCGCGTCGGCGGTCCTGATGACCACGGTGTCGCCGGTGACCTCGATACCGACGACCGGCGCCGCGAAGGTCCGAGCCCAGATGCCGTTGCCGGCCGGTGTGTTCAGGGTGACCTGGTGCCCGACCCGGTTGACGCGCAGGAAGTTGTTGCCGAGGCCCTCCACCGATTTGGTGTCCAGGTATTCGGCGGTGCGGGTCGGGATGCCGGCGTCGTCGACGAGGTAGAAGCCGTCCTCGAGAGGGGTGCCGAGCTGTACCGCGCAACCGACCTGGCCGGCCTCGTTGACCGCGCAGTCGCCCTGCCCCGCGTTGATGGGGCTGTCCCACAGCAGGTTTCCCGATCGTCGGTCCACCATCACGAACGAGCGCCCCAGCCCGGAGGGGTAGGTGATGAGCCATCCCTCGTCGGAGGTGTCGGCGATCTCGATGGTGACCTCGCCGGAGTAGTCCGGTAGATCCTCCTGCCCGACTATCGTCCAGGCGGTCCCCGGTTCGCGTTCGTAGCCGCGCAGCTCGCCGTAGGCGTAGTCGCCGTCGTCGGTCTGGGCGGTGCCGCTCGCCAGCACCACGCCGCCGGTCACGACCAGCGCGGCGCACAGGGCGAAGACGACGGTCCCGATGCCGAAGGGCAGACGCGCGGACAGGGCCCGGACGCGGGAGCGAGAGGACATGGGTAAGAGTCAACCATGACGGTGGTGGCCGCTCCGGAGCCGGGAGCCGGACGGCGGAGCAGGAAATTCGCCGGTCCGGTCATGGTTTTCGCGCCCGCAGGGCACTGGACTGTTCCCATGGACCTGTTGCGTGATGTGTTGGTGACCCTGACGGTCGTGACCACCGGCCTCAGTGCCGGCGTGCTGGCGGGGTTCGGCTATGCCGTGATCCCCGGCCTGACCCGGGCCGGCGCCGACGTCGCGGTCGCGGCGATGCAGCGGATGAACAGCGCCATCCTCAACCCGCTCTTCGCGGTGATCTTCGGCGGCGGCGTGGTGTTCGGCGCGCTGACCGTCTGGGCCTCGTGGGGTTCCGGGCTCCGATGGTGGGTCCTGACCGCGACGGTCCTGACCGCGCTCGGTGTCGTCATCACGATGGTCGTCAACGTCCCGGCCAATGACCGCCTCGACGCCGCGGGTGTTGTCCGCGGCGACGAGGCGGTGCGGGTCTGGACGCGGTTCACCGCCGTCTGGGGGCCGTGGAACATCGTGCGGTCCGTGCTGACCACCGCCGCGGTGGCGGTGCTCGTCGTCGGGTTGGCCGTGGGGTGACTCAGAGCAACTGACCGAGGTAGAACTGAGCGCCCTGGTCGTCGGTGCACCGCGCCGAGATGCCGTAGGGCGCGGTGCTCGGTTCCTCGAGCACCGTGCCGCCCGCGGCCCGGACACGTTCGACCGTGGCCACGACGTCGTCGGTCGTCCACATCGGCACCGCCACCGAGCTCTCGGCGCCGCCCGCGAGCCCGACCTGCGGTCGCGAGTCGTCGACCTCCCAGCCGTCGTCGATGCGTCCGCCGTGGAACGTCCAGCCGAGGACCGATCCGTAGAACGCGCGGAAGCGTCCGCTGTCGGGCGTCAACACCGTCAGGTAGGTCATGGCCCCGGGATCGCGCGGGTGTGCCTGCGGCCGTTCGTCGGCGGGGTTCGCGGCGTAGACCGCGAACCGGACGCCCTGATCGTCGACGGCGTCGACCAGGCGATGACCGTCGGGGCTCGAACCGAACTCGCCCCGCCCGCCCGCTGCGACGATGCGCTCATGTGCGGCCTCGAGATCGTCGACGGCGTACGCGCAGAAGATCGTCGGTGCGCCGTCGGTCTCGAAGATGCCGAGGCGATGGCCGACATTGGTGACGCGTCGGCCCTCGGCGTCAAATTCCCAGCCCAGGACGTCGCCGTAGAAGCGCCGGGCGCGGGCCGCGTCGGGCGTGTTCAGGGACATGTAGCCGATGTCGCCCTGATGGACCATCTCGGTGCCCACGGTCTTCGACGGCCCGCTCAGCATCCAGCGGTGGCCGAACGGGTCGACGATGACCGCGGTGCGGGTGCCGTGGGCTTCGTACGGCTCTCGGGTCACCGCGGCTCCCGCGCGGGCGGCCGTCGCGACCGCGTCGTCGGTGTCGTCGACGGCGACCATCAGGCTGACCGAGACCTGTCCGGGTGCGGGCGCCCGGAGTCCGAGGTCCGGGAACTCGGCGGCGAGATAAACGGCGCCGCCGCCCAGTTCGAGTTCGGCGTGACCGATCACGCCGTCGGACATCACGATCGGCTCGCCGCGCAGCCGGGCGCCGAGCGTGTCGACGTACCAGTCGATCGCGGCCTGCGGTTCGGCGACGACGAGATACGGGAGGGCGCCGGGGCGTTCGACCGTCGGTTCCGGTCGGGCGGGCGCCTCGGTCCGGACGGTCTCGGTTGTGTCGAGTTGTGTTGCGGTGGCCATGACGACTCCTTCGGGTAGGGTCGCCCCGCGCTCGAGGCGGTCCCGCAGCGCGGCGGCGAAATCCAGGTCGGGACGGACCGGATCGTCGAAGCCCGGCGTGCGCGCTGCGTTCAGGACGTGCAGCGGATCTCGTGCTGCGTCGAAGCGCGAGCTGTTCCGGGTGCTCATGCGTGACCTCCTCTCCCGCTGGGCTGGGGTTGTGTTTCGGGGTACGCGGCGCGAAACGCCCGCTTGGCCCTGGTGAGTAGCGCCTCGGTCGCGCCGACCGTGCGGCCCAGGATCTCCGCGCACTCGCCGACGGGGAGGTCGTCGACGTAGCGCAGCGTCAGCACCGAACGGTGCACCGGCGACAACTGGCCGAGGGTGTGATGGGCGACCATCCGGTCGAGTTCGGTGTCCCACGGGTCGTCCCCGTGGTCGGGCAGGTCGTCGACCGGTTCCGGCGTGCGCTGTGCACGTCGCCAGTGGTCGGCGAGCTTGTGCCGGGCGATCCCGATGAGCCACGGAGTGGTCGGTTCGGTGTCGCGGCGTCGTCGGACGGAGTCCATGGCGGCCAGGAAGGTCTCCGAGGTGACGTCCTCGGCGGTACGACGATCCGTGCAGCGCCGCACGACGAAGCCGTACACCTCCGGCAGTGCCTGGTCGTAGACCGCCAGCAATCCCTCTGGTCCCCGGGCCGAAGAAACCGGTTGGTCGCTGCTCACATCTCTATCGTCGCGGCCGGACCCGATGATCCGACGCCCGTGGCGAAAAAAACTTGCGCCGTTCTCCGGGCGGTCACGGAGCGGTGCGTTCTCCGACGGTGAGCTCGATGATCTCGTCGGCCAGAATCTGTGGCTGGTCGAGTGAGACGAAGGTCCGGGCGTCGGGAACCTCGACGAACGGCGCCCCGCCCGGGAAGACGGCGGCCAGGCGGCGTCCGTGGGCCGGGGTGAAACACCGGTCGTCGCGACCCCACACCATTCGAACCGGGAGGTCGACGCGCGACATCCGCGGGGTGATCTGCGCCAGTTCGGCGGGGCGGATGCCGCGGAGGAACGCGATGAAGTCGTTGCGGATGCGTACGTCGCGCTGCAGCGGTTCGAAGACCGAGCCGGTGAGGTCGGGATCGGGATCGTTCAACAGCAGACCGACGCCCAGCGCGGAATGGCGCAGTGCACGCAGGCGCATCGCCTCGGCCAGCGGTTTCAGCAGAAGTCGGTGCTTCATCAGCGCGAAGTACAACCGGAACGGCTGCGGCGGAAAGAGATCGAAGGCATCGCAGTTGGTGAACACCAGCCGGCTGACGAACGCAGGATCGTCGTCGAGGGCGAATTGGGTGATGGCGCCACCGGAGTCGTTGGCCACGAGGGTCGCGTCCGACAGGTCGAACCGGTCGACGAACTCACGTAGGAGCGTGCTCATCCCGCGCGGCGAGCGGTCGGCTCCGGGGCCGAGCGGGATGCGGTGCGAGCCCAGCGGCATGAGGGGCACATGGCACCGGAATCCGCGCTCGGCGAGCAACCGTGCCGTCGGTTCCCACAGCCGGTGGTCGACGACGGCGCCGTGGACGAAGACGACCGGCGGATGCGCCGAGTCGTCCGGACCGTAGGTCGCGTACTCGATTACGCCGGACGGAAGTTCGACGGTCGGCAATGCAGTCGTCATGGCGAGACCCGCTTCTCGTAGACTCGGTAACTTACGAACACTCAGTACGAAAGTTACGTGCAACCTGTATGAAAGTCAACCGTCGTACCCAGGCCGAGCGGACCGCGGCGACCCGCGCGTCGTTGATCGGCGCCGGCCGGAAGCTGTTCGGCGAACGCGGCTTCGCCGACGTCGGCACCCAGGAGATCGTCGCCGAGGCCGGCGTGACGCGCGGTGCGCTCTACCACCAGTTCGACGACAAGAAAGGGCTGTTCGTCGCCGTCTACGACGACGTGGAACAGTCGATCGTCGCGCAGATCGCGGCGGCCGTGGGGGAGCGCGCCGGCGAGGACCCGCTCGCCGCGCTGAAGACGGGTATGCGTCTGTTCCTGCGGCTGTGCACCGAGCCGGAGGTGCATCGGATCACGCTCGTCGAGGCGCCGTCGGTGCTCGGATGGAGTGAATGGCGTGCTCGCGGAGAAGAATTCGGATTCGCACTCGTCGAAGGCCTGATCGCGGCCGCGATCGCCACGGGCCAGGCGGTCGAGCAGCCCACGCGCCCGCTGGCCCACGTCGCGATCGGCGCGCTCGACGAGGCGGCGCTCTTCGTCGCCGCCGCCGACGATCGCGAGGCCGCCACCGAACAGGTCGCCGCCGTCCTGGAACGGATCGTCGACTCCTTCGCGACCTAGTCGCTCCTGGCGGTCAGTTGCCGCCGGCGCGCACCAGCTCGGCGCAGCGTTCGCCGACGAGCATCACGGTGAGGTTGGGGTTCACCGTCGTGTGTTCCGGGAACACCGACGCGTCGGCCACCCGAAGTCCTGCAACACCTTTCACGCAGAGTTCGGGATCGAGCGGCGACAGCTCGTCGTCGGGCGCACCCATCCGCACGGTGCCGACCGGGTGGTAGACGGTGTTGTGGGTGCGGGTGATGTAGTCGGCCAGTTCGGCATCGCTCGTGGCGGCGGGGCCCGGATAGAGTTCGCGCGCAACCCACGTCGCCAGCGGCTCCGCGGCGGCGATCTCCCGCGCCTTGCGCAGGCCCGCGATCATGATCCGCATGTCGTAGCCCTCGAGATCGGAGAAGTACCGCGGGTCCACGCGGGGCTTGTCGCGGAAGTCACGGGAGCGCAACCGCACCGTGCCCCGTGACCGCGCGTGCGTCACGTTCGGTGTCAGGCAGAAGGTGTTGTCACTGGTCGGATAACCCTGGCGAAGGGTGTGCATGTCGAACGGCACGCTGCCGTAGTGCATCATCAGGTCCGGCCGGGTCAGACCCGCATCGACGGTGGTGAAGATGCCCGCCTCCCACCACTGGGTCGACTCGCGGACCATCGGCTTCGCGGTCTCGAACCCGATCACCCCTTCGGGGTGGTCCTGCAGGTGTTCACCGACCCCCGGCGCGTCGACGAGGGCCTCGATCTCGTGCTCGCGCAGATCGTCGGCCGGCCCGATTCCCGAGAGCATCAGCAACTTCGGGGAGTCGATCGCCCCCGCCGACACGATCACCTCGCCCCGGGCCTCGATCCGTGTCGTGCGACCGAACGCGTTGTCGGTGATGTCGACGCCCACGGCACGCAACTCGCCGTCGACCCGCTCAATGACCACCCGTTTTGCCCACGATCCGGTGCGGATGGTGAGGTTCGGCCGCTCGAGGTGCGGGTGCAGATAACTGACCGACGACGAGGCGCGCACACCGTCGGGTCGTCGGTTGATCTGGAAGAAGTTGGCGCCGTTGACAACCGTGCTGCCGCTGTTGAACTCGACGCGGGGGATGCCGACCGACTCGCAGGCGTCGAGCAGGGCGACCCCGCACGGGTCGTTCGGCGGCACCGTCATGAGGTGGACCGGACCACTGCGACCGTGGTGCGCGCCCGGTGCGTCGTTGGTCTCGATCTGCGGGTAGAGGCGGTACAACTCCGCCGAACCCCATCCCGCGCACCCGAAGTCGCGTTCCCAGGAGTCGAGGTCTTCGCGCGGCGCCCAGAAGGCGATGCAGCTGTTGTGCGAACTGCACCCGCCGAGGACCTTCGCCCGGGCGTGGCGCATGAAGTCGTTGCCGTTCTCCTGCGGTTCGATGGGATAGTCC
The DNA here is from genome assembly GCF_031844505.1 of Gordonia sp. AC31. Classification (NCBI taxonomy): domain Bacteria; kingdom Bacillati; phylum Actinomycetota; class Actinomycetes; order Mycobacteriales; family Gordoniaceae; genus Gordonia; species Gordonia sp. AC31. Next base: position 60,978 of record NZ_JAUZVK010000012.1, on the reverse strand, counting down.
CAGTCGTAACCGGATTCGAGGAGTTCCATCCACCGGTCGAGCCGCAGGATCGCGTCGTCGCCGACATCGGACGGACCCGCCTCCAGCAGGCACACCGTGACCGAGGGGTCCTCGGACAGCCGCGACGCCACCACGGCACCCCCGGAGCCGCCGCCGACGACCACGTAGTCGTAGGTCTCGCTCATCGTCGCTCCTCGCCGTCTCCGGACCGGTCCGCGAACCAGCCGGTCACGCCCGGTCGGAGATTCTCGTAGACATGTTTGGCTTCGCGGTACTCCGCCAGACCGGACGGTCCGAGCTCCCGCCCGAAGCCCGACTGGCCGTAACCGCCCCACTCGGCTTCCGGCAGGTACGGCCCGAAGTCGTTGACCCACACCGTTCCGGCCCGGATTCGTCCGGCGATGCGGCGGGCGCGTGCCGCGTCGGCCGACCAGACGGCCCCCGCGAGACCGTAGACGGTGTCGTTGGCCAGGGTCACGGCCTCGTCCTCGGTGGCAAAGGTCTCCACGGTGACGGTCGGTCCGAACGCCTCGTCGTGCACGCAGGCCATCGAACGGTCGGCGCGATCGATCACGGTGGGCAGATAGAACCATCCGTCGTCCAGGCGCCCCGAACCCGCATCGCCCGTGGCGAACGCGCCACCGGTGCGGATGATCGCGCCATCCGCACGAGCCTGTTCGACGTAGGCGTGCACCTTGTCTCGGTGTGCCGCCGAGATGAGCGGTCCGGTCTCGGTGCCCTCGGAGTAGGGCAGGCCCAGCCGGATCTGCTCCGCGCGGCGGACCAGCTCATCGACGAAGCGATCGTGAGCGGACTCCTCGATGATGAGCCGGGCTCCGGCCGAACACACCTGCCCCGAATGCAGGAACGCCGCGTTGAGTGCGTTGTCGACCGCTGCCGCGAGGAGCTCGTCGGTGGCGCAGGCGTCGGCGAAGACCACGTTCGGGTTCTTGCCCCCGAGTTCGAGCGCGACCTTCTTCACCGTCGCCGCCGCCTCGCGGGCGATGACCCGGCCGGTCACGAGCCCACCGGTGAACGAGACCAGGTCGACGTCGGGATGAGATGACAGCGGAGCGCCGGCCTCGGCGCCCGCGCCCAGGACGAGGTTGCCCACGCCCGCCGGGAGACCGACCTGCTCCAGGACCTGCATGAGCAGGATCGACGTGTGCGGGGTGAGTTCGGCGGGCTTGAGCACGAAGGTGTTGCCCGCGGCCAGTGCTGGCGCGACCTTCCACGCCGCCTGCAGCAGCGGGTAGTTCCACGGTGTGATCAATCCGCAGACGCCGACCGGTTCGTACACGATGCGCGAATCGGCGTCGGGGGACCCGGTGTCGACCACACGCCCGGCGTCGGCCGCCGCGAGCTTGCCGAAGTACCGGAAGCAGTTCGCGATGTCGGTCATGTCGATGTCCGACTCGTAGGGCCGCTTGCCGGTGTCGAGGGTCTCGGCGCGGACGAATTCGTCTCGGCGCTCGTCGATCTGGGCGGCGACGCGGAGAAGGAGGTCCCCGCGGGCGGCGGCGGGTGTGGCGCTCCACTCGCCCGCGTCGAACGCGCGGCGGGCCGCCGCGATGGCCTGCTCGGTGTCGGCCACCCCGCCCTCGGCCACCACACCGACGAGCGAGTTGTCTGCGGGACAACGGATCTCACGGGTCTCGCCGGAGGCGGCGGGCCGCCAGCGGCCGTCGATGTAGAGGGTCTCGCTCATCGAGCCGGTGCTCCTTCGGAACTGCTGTCGGGGATGTCCGTGTCGCTGTCGGGCACGGTACCGTCGCCGGCGGCCGCATCGGGTTCGGGGTCGTGGTGATCACCGGCCGCATCCCGCAGATGCAGGTAGCCGAGATGGCGTTCGTACTGGTCGAGGATGTCACCGATGATCTGGTCGCGGGTGTATCCGGTGAGTGAGTAGCCCTGGGACCCCTCGGTGAGATAGACCTCGCACCGGAAGTAGCGATCGTCGGATCGCTGGGTCCGGACCGCGTACGTCGGGGTCGGCGCCGAGACCGGCCACACGCAGTACTCGAACCGGGGGACCTCGGCGAGTTCGACGACCAGGCGCGGCGACGGCAGCCCTTCGTTCTCGGCCGACTCGTCGACCGTCGCGGTGATCCCCTCGCGACCGAACTGTTCGGCGACCTCGGTCATCGCCGGAACGACGCTGGCCCCGATGAACTTCCGAGTGGCGACCGGACCGGGGAAGCGGAGGGTCCCGACGAGTCGCTGCCGCCAACTGCCGTGTTCGGTGGGACCGCGCCCGACGGCGATCACCTTCGGCAGGGTCGTCCGGAAGCTGTCGAGTTTGACCGACTCGTTGCGGACGGCGCGCAGCAGCGAGATGCCGATCAGCCCGAGGACGAAGGAGAACGGCAGCCCCATGATCACCGTCGCGGCCTGCAGGGTCAGGATCGACCCGTCGCCGCCGCCCGCGAACAGCATCGACAGCGTCAGCAGGCCGATGGCCACCGACCAGAAGATGCGCAGCGAACGGGCACAATCGGCCATCGGGTCGCCGAGGCGACTGGTGAAGTTGCCCATCACGAGCGAGCCGGAGTCGGCGCTGGTCACGTAGAACAGCAGGCCGGTGATGGTTGCGATCCCGATGAGCAGCGTCGAACCCGGGTACTGATCGAGCAGCGAATAGAACCCGGCCTCGGGTGTAGAGGCCGTCGTCTCGGCGAAATCCGCATCGCCGCGGGCCACCTGCAGGGCACTGTTCCCGAAGATCGAGATCCACACCAGGATGAAGCTGAACGGGACCACCAGCACGCCGAAGATGAACTGCCGCAACGTGCGTCCGCGCGAGATGCGGGCGAGGAAGAGTCCGACGAACGGCGCCCAGGCCACCCACCACGCCCAGAAGAACAGGGTCCAGCCGTCGACGAAGGCGCGGGCGTCGTTGCCGGGCGGCGGGTTCACCTGGTCCCAGGCGAAGGTGTCGAGTGTTCGGTCGGCAAATGTGGACACATAGTCGCCCGCGTTCTGGACGAGCCCGTTGAGCAGGAAGTCCGCGTCTTTGGCGACCGTGATGTATATGAGCAGGCAGATGGCCAGGATGACGTTGATCTCGGAGAGGCGTCGAATGCCCCTGTCGACACCAGAGGTCGCAGACGCGGTCGCGATCACCACAGCCAGGACGATCAGGCCGATCTGAGCCGCCTTGCCCTGTTCGATCCCGAAGATCTCGTTCAGCCCGAAGTTGAGCTGGACGACCCCGATCCCCAGTGAGGTGGCGATGCCGAAGATGGTGCCGAGGACGGCCGCGACGTCGATCGCGTCGCCCCAGCGGCCTTCGACACGTTTGCCGAAGATCGGGTACAGCGCTGCCCGGATCGTCAGCGGGAGATTGTGGCGGAAGGCGAAATACGCGAGCGCGCCACCCATGAGCGCGTACATCGCCCAGCCGGTCACGCCGTAGTGGAAGACCGTCCACGTGACCGCCTCGCGCGCAGCCTCGTTGGTCTCCGCGGGCCCGGTCGGCGGGTTGAGGAAATGGGTCACCGGTTCGGCGACCGAGAAGAACATCAGATCTATGCCGATCCCCGCGGCGAACAGCATCGCCGTCCAGGTGAACAGGCTGTACTCGGGGCGCGATTCCTCCGGTCCGAGCCGGTAGCGCCCGTACTTGCTGAGGCCGAGGAACACCACGAGACCGACGATGGCGGTGGCGAGGATGAAGTACCACCAGCCGAACCAGCGGGTGATGAAGTCGCGTACGTCGTTGATCGTCGACTCGGCCGCTGCCGGTGCCGCCAGCGCCCAGACGGCGAAGGCGACCACGATGACAGCCGAGGCTATGAAGACGGTCAGATTGACCCGGCGCGTGGGCAATCGCCGCTCGCCGGTCTTGGTCTCGGCATGGACCGACGTGGACGGTCGAGCGGCGTCATCACTCATGGACCACGACGCTAGTCCGATCGCCGATGGGGCGGACCGTTTGGACGGATCCGTGTGAGTTGTTCTACCCGGTTCAGTGGGTGGCGAGTAGCTCCATGAGGTGTGCTTCGACGAGGGAGGGGCGGACCTGTCGTCGGCCGGGTCGGGGTGGTCGGACGTCGATGACGTGGCTGACTGTCGCCCATGAGCGGCGTGCGTCGTCGTGGGTGTGGCCGTCTGGGCGTGGTTGATCGCCGGGCCGGGTTGGTGGTCCGTGGATGTCGTCGCGCACGGTGTTGAGGTGGTGTGCGAACCGCCTGGGTATGTCGGGTCGGCGGTTGAGGCGTTCGGGGTTGGGTGGTGCGCCGGGTTCGGCGTTCAACCGCCAGAGGCAGCGGCCTTCGTCGGGTCCGGACCGGACGATCCGGGTGGTGTATTGGCCGGGTTGGTCGCCGACCATGCGGTTGTGGCGTGGGCAGGCGGGGGCGAGGTCGTCGATGTCGGTGAGTCCGCCCTTGGCCCAGTCTTTCTGTGCGTGATGCATGTCGACGTGGGTGGCGGGTTGGTCGCATCCTGGTGCCGAGCACACTTCACCGTCGGGGCGGGCAAACGACGCCAGGCGTTGTTCGCGGGTGGCCAGACGCTTACCGCGCCCGAAGTGCAACGGGACGGTGGTGTGGTCTTTGAAGATCGCCAACCACGGCTGAACATCACCGGCCATCGCGATGAGGTCGCGGATGGGTAGCAGGGTGCCCGTGGCGGTGGTGGCGAGGCCGGCTTCGCGGACGAGGTCGGAGAGGTCGGCTTTGACGATCAGTTGCACGGGCAGGCCGCGATGCGAGGTGCCGAGTGTGCCGTCAGCAAATTTGGCGGCCAGTGCGGCGTCGAGGGCGTCGTGATTGGTCTGGGCGGGGGTGCGGCCGTCGCGGTCGGCGGCGGCTGTCAGGGTGTCGGGGTCGGCGGTGCCGGCCGGGCCTTGGGGCGAGTGGGGGTCGTCGGGGTTGTTGAGTCCGGGTTTGCCCCAGACGGCGAACATCATCGTCAGCCGGGCGTGGAGTTCGGGAGTGAGGGTGCCCGATATTTTGGCGGTGCCGTCGGCGCGTTGCCGGCCGATCCACAGGCCGCGGCGTCGTTTCTGGTCCGAATCGTCGGCGAGGGTGCCGTCGGGGTCGAGGTGAGCGAGCAGCCGGGCACCGAGTTGGGTGATGTCAGCAGGTGTGTGGTCGGCGGCGATCTCGGCCATCTGTCGTTCGGCGGCGACCTTGATGTCGTGGTCGATGGCGACTGGGATGCGGTCGAGGACATCCAGGGCGGCCTGCACGTGTCCGGAGCCGACCGCTCCTGCGGCGAACGCTTCAGCGAGGCACGGATGTTCGGGCTCCAGGATGTCGCCGCCGAGGCTGGTCCGGTGGGTGGTGGCGTCCATCTGCTTGCGGCGCCGCATCGGGTTGGAGACCCGCAGCCGGTGGGTCATGTACTGCATGAGTGTTCGGCAGCCGGTCTTGCGGGGGAGGTCTCGGGCCTCGGCCTGATCGATCTGCCGGTCACCGGCCACGGTCAGCCGGGCGATCGCTTTCTCGGTGTCGGCCGCCAGATCGGCCAACTCGGTATCGGTGCACGGCGCCAGGTCCACGGTCTGTAGTTCGTCGAGGATGCGGTGGAGGTCGGCCACCAGCTCGACGGCACGTGGTTGCGCCGTGGTGGTTTCGTCAGACATGGTCACCTCCCCCGAGAACCGTTGCTGCGAATGTACGTTCGAGTGTACACGGCCATCGGTCGCCGTCAATACCAAAAATGTTGTCGTGCAACAGAACTGAGCGCCTACATCTTGTCGGTGTCGTGTGATAGGCGTCCGCCGCGTGTCGTGGCCGTGCTCGCCGTGTACCGGGCCGTACCCGGATGCACCCTGCTGCTCGTTGGTGTGCGACGGTCGCAGTCAAGCGAGGGCCAGATCTACCGAGGCCCGGCAGCGGCCCGGGTGGTCCCCACTCGCCTCCTGTGGTCTCGTCGGCCGGCGGTTTCCGCGATACCCGGCTGCTGTCGGGCACAACGCGGGCGCCGCGTCGCGGGTCCCAGCGCCCGGTGGGGGCGCATCCCGGGCCGTCGGCGGCCCGTTCGCTCTCGGCGTAGACGGCGGGGAACACAGCCCCGGCCTGCGCAGTTGTACTGGGCACATCCCCGCCGCAACGGGGGATCCATGCACTCTGCGCAGGCGTTAACTGCAGGTGCACCCCAGACGACCTCTAGAGTGGAAGCAGGCTGGTCGTCGTCTATCCGCACCGGTTGTCCTCCGGGACCTCCGAGGTGGTCTCCGCGGCGGCCGGGGCGCTAGCAATGTGAGGGAGAACAATGTTCGAACGGTTCACCGACCGCGCGCGTCGGGTTGTGGTTCTGGCCCAAGAAGAAGCGCGCATGCTCAACCACAACTACATCGGTACCGAGCACATACTCCTCGGCCTCATCCACGAGGGCGAGGGCGTGGCGGCCAAGGCGCTCGAGTCGCTCGGGATCTCGCTCGAAGGGGTTCGCAGCCAGGTCGAGGAGATCATCGGCCAGGGCCAGCAGGCGCCGTCGGGACACATCCCGTTCACCCCGCGTGCCAAGAAGGTGCTGGAGCTCTCGCTGCGCGAGGCCCTGCAACTCGGCCACAACTACATCGGTACCGAGCACATCCTGCTCGGCCTGATCCGCGAGGGCGAGGGCGTCGCTGCCCAGGTGCTGGTGAAGCTCGGCGCCGACCTCAACCGGGTCCGCCAGCAGGTCATCCAGCTCCTCAGCGGATACCAGGGCAAGGAGCCGCAGGAGGCGGGCACCGGCGGTCGCAGCAGCGAGTCCGGCACCCCGTCGACCTCGCTGGTCCTCGACCAGTTCGGTCGTAACCTGACCGCCGCGGCCTCCGAGGGCAAGCTCGACCCGGTCATCGGCCGGGAGAAGGAAATCGAGCGCGTCATGCAGGTGCTCAGCCGCCGCACCAAGAACAACCCGGTGCTGATCGGTGAGCCCGGCGTCGGCAAGACCGCCGTCGTCGAAGGCCTGGCGCAGGCCATCGTGAACGGCAAGGTCCCCGAGACCCTCAAGGACAAGCAGCTCTACACCCTCGACCTCGGTTCGCTGGTTGCGGGCAGCCGCTACCGCGGTGACTTCGAGGAACGCCTCAAGAAGGTGCTCAAGGAGATCAACACCCGCGGCGACATCATCCTGTTCATCGACGAGCTGCACACGCTCGTCGGCGCAGGTGCCGCCGAGGGTGCCATCGACGCCGCCAGCATCCTCAAGCCGAAGCTGGCCCGCGGCGAGCTGCAGACCATCGGCGCGACGACCCTCGACGAATACCGCAAGTACATCGAGAAGGACGCCGCACTCGAGCGCCGCTTCCAGCCCGTGCAGGTGGGCGAGCCGTCTGTCGAGCACACCATCGAGATCCTCAAGGGCCTGCGCGACCGGTACGAGTCGCACCACCGCGTCTCGATCACCGACGGCGCGCTGGTCGCCGCCGCCACGCTGGCCGACCGCTACATCAACGACCGGTTCCTGCCGGACAAGGCGATCGACCTCATCGACGAGGCCGGCGCGCGCATGCGCATCCGCCGGATGACCGCGCCGCCAGACCTGCGTGAGTTCGACGACCGCATCGCCGATGCGCGCAAGGAGAAGGAAAGCGCGATCGACGCGCAGGACTTCGAGAAGGCCGCCAGCCTCCGCGACAAGGAGAAGCAGCTGGTCGCCGAGCGCGCCGAGCGCGAGAAGCAGTGGCGCAGCGGTGACATGGACGTCGTGGCCGAGGTCGACGACGAGCAGATCGCCGAGGTCCTCGGCAACTGGACCGGCATCCCGGTGTTCAAGCTCACCGAGGAGGAGACCACGCGTCTGCTCCGCATGGAGGAGGAGCTGCACAAGCGGATCATCGGGCAGGAGGACGCCGTCAAGGCGGTCTCGAAGGCGATCCGTCGTACCCGTGCCGGCCTGAAGGATCCGAAGCGGCCGTCGGGCTCGTTCATCTTCGCCGGTCCGTCCGGCGTCGGTAAGACCGAGCTCTCCAAGGCGCTGGCGAACTTCCTGTTCGGCGAGGACGACGCCCTCATCCAGATCGACATGGGCGAGTTCCACGACCGCTTCACCGCGTCGCGTCTGTTCGGTGCCCCTCCCGGGTACGTCGGCTACGAAGAGGGCGGGCAGCTCACCGAGAAGGTGCGCCGCAAGCCGTTCTCGGTGGTGCTGTTCGACGAGATCGAGAAGGCCCACTCGGAGATCTACAACACCCTGCTGCAGGTCCTCGAAGATGGTCGTCTGACCGACGGTCAGGGTCGCACGGTCGACTTCAAGAACACCGTGCTGATCTTCACCTCGAACCTCGGTACCTCGGACATCTCCAAGGCCGTGGGCATGGGCTTCTCGTCGAGCGACGGGACCCAGTCGAACTACGAACGGATGAAGCAGAAGGTCAACGACGAGCTCAAGAAGCACTTCCGCCCCGAGTTCCTCAACCGCATCGACGACATTGTCGTGTTCCACCAGCTCACGCGGGAAGAGATCATCCAGATGGTCGATCTCATGCTGACCCGCGTGGAGGGTGCGCTGAAGAACAAGGACATGGCTCTCGAGGTCACCGACCGCGCGAAGGCCCTGCTGGCCAAGCGCGGCTTCGATCCGGTGCTGGGTGCGCGTCCGCTGCGTCGCACCATCCAGCGCGAGATCGAGGACCAGCTCTCGGAGAAGATCCTGTTCGGCGACATCGCTCCCGGACAGATCGTCCTGGTCGACGTCGAGAACTGGGACGGCGAGGGCGACGGCGACGACGCCCGGTTCGTCTTCACCGGCTCGGAGAAGCCGCGCATGGTTCCCGACGCACCGGTCGAGCTCACCAAGGCCGGCGAGGCCGACGCGAGCTGAGCGCAGCCCGTCTGAGCTGATCTGACACCAGCGGCGGCGTCACCCGACAGGGTGGCGCCGCCGTTGTGTTGTGCCCGGCTGGTGCGCGGTTCCGCGGATTGACACAGCCGACGCGGAGTGTCCCAGCGCCCGATAGCATCGATCTGTGACGAGCGATACATCAGAGGTCGGGCGCAAGTCCCGACAGGACCAGCCCACCATCACCGTCGAGCGAGATGGGGAGATCGCGATCTTCCGGCTCAATCGACCCGACCGGCTCAACGCCTTCACCATGCAGATGGGGGAGGAACTGCGGGCCGCGTTCGACGACACCGACGCTGACGACTCCGTTCGTGCCGTCGTGCTGACCGGCAACGGCCGCGCGTTCTGCGCCGGCGCCGATCTCGAGGCGGGCGGGTCCACGTTCGACGCCTCGTCGGTGGTGGACTCAGACGAGGTTCCAGCGGACGAGGGCGGGAAGTTGACGCTGCGGATGTTCGCCTCGCTCAAGCCGATCGTGGTGGCGGTGAACGGTCCGTCGGCCGGCGTCGGCGTCACGATGACGCTGCCCGCCGACGTCCGGATCGCCGCGGAGGACGCGAAGTTCGGGTTCGTCTTCGCCGCCCGCGGCCTGGTGCCCGAAGCCGCGTCGAGCTGGTTCCTGCCGCGGCTCGTCGGGTTGCCGACCGCACTGCAGTGGACGATCGGCGCGAAGATGGTGCCCGTCGCCGAAGCCCATGAACGCGGGCTGATTCAGCAGGTGGTCCCCAAAGACCAGGTGCTCGAGACCGCGATCGCCGTCGCCCGCGAGATGACCGCGAACAGCGCCCCCGTCTCGGCGGCGCTGACCCGACAGCTGTTGTGGCGGATGGCCGGTGCGCCCAGTCCGCTCGATGCCCACCACGCCGACTCGAAGGCGATCTTCTACCGCGGGCAGTCCGGTGACGTGTACGAAGGCGTCATGTCGTTCCTGGAGAAGCGTCCGGCGACCTACCCCAACACCGTGTCGGAAGATCTACCCGAGATCTTCTGATCACTCAGTCGAGGGTCCCGGCCTGGATGCCGATCTCGAGTACCACGAAGATCATCGCCAGCTGGATGGCGCAGCACCACGCAGCGGCCGGCCAGGCCGGGAGTCCTCGGCGCACGCGGCGGACGACGAGGGTCACCGACACCGCCACCAGCACCACGGCCGACCCGATGCCCACCCCGATGGCGACCTCGGTCCAGACCGGACTCCCGCACTCCTCGTAGGCGCACGCGTCGGTGACGAAGACCGTCAGACCCGCGACGGCGATCGTGATCAGCGCCAAGACGGCGTGCACCAACCCCAGCACCACCGACGCGAACGCGTCAAGGGTCGACACGGGTGGCTGCGGAGGTGGATTCTCGGCGGTCTCCTCGGTGGGCATCCGCCGACGATAGCGTCGGACATTGTCCCGCGGGACCGGCGCGCGGTGAAAAACTCCTGCAAACAGCCCGTGTGAACTGGGTGAACATCCGAACACGCCGGACATAAACGGTGGCAGCGTCCATCGACCGCGGTTATCGTGGCGACAGAGCAGGCCCGACCAACGAGAGGAGGTGACGCAGATGTCGATGGGTGACAAGGCTTTCGCCGGCGAGTGGCGGACGGCCCCCTCCGACCGTCCGTGCGGACTGAAGTCCGACGGAAGGCCGGGACCGATCACATCACGCGTCACCAGTTCCTGAGGTCATGAACCTCGGTGGTCGGCGAACTCACTCGCCCACGCATCGAGGAGCTGTCATGACCATCTTCGTCACCAACGCCGGACTGCAGATCCTGGCGCGCGTCACCTGGCGTCGCGCCGCGGTTCTGTTGACCACCGAGGTCGCGCGGAACGTCGAGGGCACGCCGCTGGTCCGCGTCGTCCATTCGCCGACGCTGTCCCTGCCGATCCACAAGGTGGTGGCGATCAAGCGAGATGCCTACCGCCCGTTCGCCGGTAAGACGATGGACTCCTACGCGTCGAACGCGACCATCCTGCGGCGCGATCAATGGATCTGCGCCTACTGCGACGGTCCCGCCGACACCGTCGATCACATCGTCCCGGTCTCGCAGGGTGGGCCGAGCACTTTCGGAAACCAGGTCGCGGCGTGCAAGTCCTGCAACGGTTTCAAGGCCAACCGGACGCCGCGCAAGGCGGGCATGGCGCTACGGCACGCCCCGTTCGTCTACGACCCCTGGGCGGCGGACCAGAAAGAGGTGTGGGAGATGTTCATCCTGCATCCGAAGACGGACTAGACGTTCGATCCGTTGCCGCCTGCGATCAGGTCGGCAACGGATCGGCGCCACGTTCGGCGAGGAGCATGGTCATGAGGCCGATCTCGTCGCCCTGGTCGCCGATCATCATGAGCGCGAGGTCCTTCGTCGCGGAACCGGTCCGCTCGTCGTTGTATGCCGCCTGGGCCATCGACATCCCGCCACGGTGGTGCCGAATCATCAACTGCAGGAACAAGATCTCCGCCTCGCCGAGTGGCAGGGTGGAAAGGCGGCCGATCTCGTCGATACTCGCCATGCCCGGCATCGGCGGAGGGGAGTCGTCGTGATGGGTGCCCTCGTGGTGAGGGTCCCCGCCAGACATCCACGACATCGGTTCGGTTGCCGTCATCGGTTCGTCGAACCACTGCAACCAGCCACGCATCGTGGCGGTTTCGGCGGTCTGCGTGTGGACGATCCGGTCGGCGAGGCCGCGGATCTCCGCGGTGACCCCCGGTACCGCGCCGATCGTCCTCGCCATGAGGATCGCCTGGTCGTGGTGCGCCGACATGTCCTGCGCGAAGCCGATGTCGGACACGCTCATCGCGGATGAGTCGTGATCGCGTCCCTGCCACACCGCCCCGACGACGACACCCATGGTGACGAGCAGGGCCGCGGTCACGCCGAGGACCATCGCGCGCACCAGCGGGACGCCGAGGCGAGAAGCGCTCATCCGATCGAGGAGTTCTGGTCCGGCGGTGGCGTGTACACCGCGGGACTCAACCGCAACACCTGGAAGCCGCCGTCGGAACAGGTGACCCGCAGCTCGTTTCCGCGGAACTCGGGTGGGGACATGCACCAGTCCGTCGACATGTCACCGCCGACGATCATCCCGCTACGTGGACCGACCATCTCGTTCAACCGGACCTTGCCGTTCGCGATCGACATACCGAGGCTGAGGAATTCGACGGCGGGCAAGCCCATCAGCGAGCCGACGACGTGCGGCGAGTTGGGTGACTCCGCGATCGTGGTGCCCTTGCGGGCCGGCGGGTTGTAGTAGGCGATCTCGCGAATCCGGTCGAAGTCGCGGATGTCGAAGACCCGGATACCCGACGATTCCCAGCCGCACGCGAGCGCGGTGGGATCGGTCGCTCGGTCCACCGTGCAGTAGTGCGGATTGCTGCTGAACAGCGACCCGCCGGTCGACGACCGCAGATTGGTGTCGAGGTGCTCGGGGAGATTGATCTCGAGTTTGATCTGCGCGGTGTACCGGGGCTTGTTCACCCGCGTCACGTCGAAGATCTTGACGCCGCCCGAACCTGCTTCGTCGGCGGTGACGATGTGGGGCCGGCCCCGGTAGGTGATCGGGATCGAGTGCTGGTTCAGCTGGCCGTCGGGCCAGAGATAGGCCGCGGTGTGCGGGACCTGCGGGTGCGGCCGGCGCTCCTGGACGTCGCTGACGTCGAGCACGGTGACGCCGGCCATGTTGGACAGGTACATCCGGTTGCCGTCCGGGGACATGCCGAACCCGTGCCCGAGGAACGAGTGCAGACCCTGCCAGATCACGCGGGGCGACCGGGGATCGGCGATGTCGATGGCGCTGAGGTGCCCGGGGAACACCCCGGACGCCCAATAGGTGCGGCCGTCGGGGGAGAAGCCGCCCTCGTGCGAGGTGAACGGCAGGGGCGTCGACGTGCCCGGACCGGTGTTCAGGAGCTTGGGTCGGGTGCAGTCGGAGATGTCGTACACGGCGAAGAAGCCGCCGCCCCAGAGCAACGGCACCGACGTAGCGGCCAGGAGCTTGCGTTCTTTGTTGACCTTCAGCGTCTCCCACGTGCCGCCGCGCATCGCCGGATCCGTCAGGGACCCGACGACTCGCGGCGCGCTCGGGTCGGATGCGTCGATGACCTGTACGCCCGGCGGGTTCACCCAGTTGTTTCCGGGGAACAGGCTGCCGGTGTAGCTGCAGTGCTCGAAGTTCGCCGACACGATCCCGCCGCCGGCGCCGCGGACACCGCCGATCCGCGTGATGTTGCAGCGGTAGCCGCGCATGCTGCGTCCGGACAGGCGGTCCTCGGCGCTGACGTCCCCCTGCAGGCCCGGTTCGGGGAGCGAGCCCGGTCCGCAGTCCGCCTGGGGAACCGCGACCTCGGAGATGTCGGGGAAATAGTGGTTGGCCGCGCCGGCCGGGGCCGCGACCAGCATCGTCGAGAGAAGCGTCGCACCGGCCAGGAGGCAGGTGACGGCATGGCGACGACGGCGCCGGCGGACCCCCGAACGGACCCTGTGTCGCGCGTCGAAACGAGTAGGCATCATCGCATCCCCCGATCGTGATCTGAGTCAGGCTAGTGGGCGAGGCGAGACGACATCGCGGAATCGTCGAATCCGGTCTCACGAACAGAGCCGGCCCGGGTCTCCGGGCCGGCTCGTGTCGGGTGCGTCAGACGTCAGACGGCGTCGCCGCCGTCGATGCTGCCGAAGTCGCCGACCTCGACGTTGCCCTCGTCGTCGACGGCGGTGTCGAAGGTGCCGTCGCCGTCGGTGTCGGCGACGGCGATGTCGGTGTAGCCGTCGGCGTCGGTGTCGGCTTCGATGATGTCGATCTCGCCGTCGGCGTTGGTGTCGTAGGCGATGGAGTCGGCCTGGCCGTCGCCGTCGGTGTCGAGGATGGCGTCGGTGGTGCCGTCACCGTCGACGTCGGTGAGTGCGGCGTCGACGGCTCCGTCGCCGTCGGTGTCGACGAGAACGGCGTCGGCGGGGATCTCGGTGCTCATTGGTATGTCCTTCCAAGTGGGGTGAGTGCTTCTGGGCGGTTCATGTACTTGGAGGCGACGTCGAGGACGAATGTTCCCGGGGTGCCGGGAGTCGTTCGGATGACCGATCCGGCGACCGGCTACCGTTTGGTCTCGTATCACTCGACTTCGGAGGTTCACTGTGCAACAGATCGGCGTCATCGGCGGAGGCACCATGGGAGCGGGCATCGCGGAGGTGTGTGCGAAGGCCGGCAGCGATGTCGTGATCGTGGAGGTCAAGCAGGAGTTCGCCGACGCCGCGCGGGCGCGGGTGGAGAAGTCGCTGGCCAAGGCGGTCAGCAAGAACAAGCTGGCGCAGGACGACGCCGACGCCGCCCTTGGACGTCTGCGGGTGACGACCGACTACGCCGACCTCGCCGATCGCGAGCTGGTGATCGAGGCGGCCCCGGAGATCGAGGAGCTCAAGCGGCAGATCTTCGCGAACCTCGACGAGGCGACCGGCGCGAACACCATCCTCGCGACCAACACGTCGTCGATCCCGATCATCAAGGTCGCGACCGCGACCAAGACCCCCGAACGCGTTGTCGGCGTGCACTTCTTCAACCCGGTGCCGGTGATGCCGCTGGTCGAGATCATCTCCACGCTGACCACCGCGCCGGAGACGGCCGACGCCGTGAGCGCATACGTCACCGACACCCTCGGCAAGACCGCGGTCCGCGCGGGTGACCGTTCCGGCTTCATCGTCAACGCGCTGCTCATCCCGTACCTGTGCCAGGCCATCCGGATGTTCGACTCGGGCTACGCCTCAGCCGAGGACATCGACCTCGCGATGAAGGGTGGCTGCGGCTACCCGATGGGGCCGCTCACCCTGCTCGACACCATCGGCCTCGACGTGACGCTCTCCGCCGCGGAGTCGCTGTACGCGGAATTCGCCGAACCCCATTACGCGCCGCCGGCGCTGCTGCGTCGCATGGTCGACGCGGGACGCCTCGGACGGAAGACCGGTCGCGGTTTCTACACCTACTGACTGGCGCGATCGCCGACGCCGAACCCCGGCTCACCTTCGGGTGAGCCGGGGTTCGTCGTATGAGGGGGTCCTCCGGGTGCGGGATTGTCGGCCCGCGTGCGCCCCGCTAAGCTTGCAGCAATCAGACAACAAGCGTTATCAGAATGGGTGGGGGTCATGACGCAATCCGACGAGCGGATGTCGCGGGTGGAGATGGACAACATCGACAGCAGCTTCTTCGCGCGCTCGCTGCTCTCGATGGGACAGACGATGAGCACGACGAACGTCATCATGCAGCTCGCCAATCCGGCGGTCGGCTACGGTGTCGCACACAGCAAGGTCGAGAACGGGCGGCTCGACAAACATCCGGTCAAACGCGCACGGACCACCGCGTCGTATCTGGCGGTCGCGATCCTCGGCAACGCCGACGACCGGCGCCGGTACCGGCATGCCGTCAACCGCCAGCACGCGCAGGTGCGCTCGGACGAGAACAGTCCCGTGGAGTACAACGCGATGAACATCGACCTGCAGCTCTGGGTCGCGGCGTGCCTCTACTTCGGGTGGGAGGACATCTACGAGCGTGTCCACGGACCGCTGCAGGGTGCGGATCGCGAGAAGTTCTACCAGCAGGGCAAGGTCTGCGGGACGACGCTGCAGATGCCGGCCGAGGCGTGGCCCGCCACGCGCGACGAGTTCACCACCTACTGGGACGACCAGGTCTCGCGCATCGAGATCAGCGACGAGATCCGGGACTTCCTGCTCGACATCGCCAATTTCGGTTACGCGCCGGAACGCATCCAGGAGAAGTACGGTCCGGTCAAACTGCGCCGGACCATCGGCTATCTGCCGCAGCCGTTCCGCGACGCACTCCGGGTCGAGTGGACCGACGAAGATCAGAAATGGTTCGACGGCTACGTCGGCCGGCTGGTGGAGAAGGAGCGTCGCACTCCGCTGTGGGTGTCGCAGTTGGGTTTCCGGCTCCTGCTGGCTGATGTCCGGCTCCGGGTGAAGATGGGGCGGCCGCTCGTCTAGGACGCGGTACCGCTCCGGCGTGCGGCCAGGAAGGCGAGCGACCCGGCGGCCAGGCACGCGACGGCTCCGACCGCGAGACCGACACGCGCACCGAATGTCTCGATGATCGCGCCGACGATCGGGCCGCCGATGGGCGTCGAGCCCATGAACGCCACCGACCACAACGCCATCACCCGGCCCCGCATCCGCGGTTCGGAATTGAGCTGCAGGGTCGCGTTTCCCGTCGACATGAAGGTGACACTCAACCAGCCGACCCCGAAGAGCGCGCAGATCGCCGTCGGGAGGTTCGGGGCGAGTGCGGTCGCAGCGACGGCGACCCCGAAGCCGAAGGCCGCCAGCGTGAGTGGCCGCAATCCGGTGTTCCCGCGGGCCGCGACCACGAGTCCGCCGACGACCGCACCGACTCCCATCGCCGACGTCATGAAACCGAGGGCTTGTGGCCCGCCGTCGAACACGAAGTCCGCGGCGGCGGGCAGCGTGACCGGGAAGTTGTACGTCAGGGTCCCGACGAGTGCCATCGTGGCCAGCGGGATCCACAGCGCGGGGCGACTCCGGACGTATCGAAGACCCTCGCGCAGCTGACCTTTCGCGCGCGGAACCGGTGATTCCGCGGTGATCTTCGACGAGTCGAGCGCGAGCAGGGACGCGACCACGGCGATGAAGCTGACCGCGTTGATCGCGAAGCATAGACCCGAACCGACGAGGGCCAGGATCACCCCGGCCACCGCCGGACCCACCGCGCGAGCGGCGTTCACCATGACCGAGTTGAGGGTGACCGCGTTGCGGATGAGGTCTTTGCCGACGATCTGATGGATGAACGCCTGCCGCGCCGGCTGTTCGAAGGCGTGCCCGAGCCCGAGCATCACCGCCAGCACGCCGACGTGCCAGACCTGCACCACCCCGGTGAGGGTGATGGCGGCGAGCGCCGCGGCCAGCAGCCCCATCATCGACTGCAGGACGATGAGCAGGCGTCGACGATCGACGCGGTCGGCGATCACGCCCGCGTACGGCCCGATGAGCAGGACCGGTAGCGCCTGCAGGGCGACGATGAGTCCCAGGACGGACGCCGATCCGCTCAGCGTCAGCACGAGCCACGCCTGCGCCGTCGCCTGCATCCACGAACCCGTCATCGAGACGGCCATGCCGGCGTAGAACAGGCGGTAGTTGGGGATGCGCAACGACGCGAACATGCTCGTCCGGTCGGCGTCGTCGGGGCGACGACCGCCCGGTTCGCGCTCCCGCGGCACGTCTTCGATCTCGGGAACACGGTCGTCGGTCATCGCCGACCATCGTAGGCGCGTGCGCCTCCACCCACGGTCCCGCCTCCAGTAGGGTCGGCGGGATGACGCAGACGGTGATCGTGTCGGGCGGGACGGGCGGCCTCGGGTCGGCGGTCACCCGCACGTTGCTCGACGACGGATGGCGCGTGGTGGTGCCCGGGCGCACCGAAGCCGGGTTGTCACGCCTCCCGGAATCGAACCGGTTGGTCGGTGTGCACGCCGACCTCTTCGACGAGGCGTCGGTCGCCGAGGTCGTGGCGATCGCCGCGAGCGACGCGTCGGCGCCGGTGACCGCGGTGGTGAACCTGGTGGGCGGGTTCGCGATGGGGGAGCGGGTCGACGCGACACCGGTCGACGAGTTCGAGCGACTGCTCCGGCTCAACCTGCGGCCGTTGTATCTGCTGTCCGCGGCGGCCATTCCGTTGATTATCGAGGCCGGCGGCGGGTCGATCGTCGGGGTGTCGGCCAAGGCGGCGTTCGCACCCTTCTCCGGTGCGGCCGGGTACATCACGTCGAAAGCCGCGGTGTGGGCGTTCATCAGTGCGCTCGCCGCCGAGTACAAGTCCGACGGCATCCGGGCCAATGCGATCCTGCCGTCGGTGATCGACACCCCGGGCAACCGCGCTAGTCAGCCGGATTCGTCGCGGGCGGGCTGGGTGTCGCCGGAATCGATCGCGCAGACGATCTCGTTCCTGGTCTCCGACGCCTCGAGTGCGATCACCGGCGCGCAGGTCCCCGTGCCGGGCGTCGGCTGAGCTCCGCGCGATCAGCGGATCGGACGCACAGTCGACGGGTTGTGAAAGCTGTTGGGGTGCTGACGGTCAGGCTTCAGTGGTCGCGCGACTTGGCCGGGCGTGCACATACGCTTCGACGACGGTGCGCATCACCGGTTTTCCGTCACCGTTGCGCAGCTCCGCCGACGAGGTGACCAGAGCGCGGGCACGGTCATCGAACTCGATCGCGTCGATGACGGTCGACCCGGTGAGGGTGTCGCCGGGGCGGACGGGACGCAGGAATTCGACGTCGCCCAGTCGCTTGCCCGCGATCACCCGCCAATTGTTCAGCACGCCGGTGACATTGAGCCTCTGGTAGATCGACATCGTGTGCAACCCACTGGCGATCAGCCCGCCGTAGGGGCCGCGTTCGGCAACGGCCTTGTCCACGTGAAAGTCCTGCGGATCCCATGCGCGGGCGAAGTCGAGCAGTTCGTCTTCGCTGACGTGATGCGTGCCGAACTCGAAGATCTGGCCCACGGACAGGTCATCGGCCCACAAGCGGTCCGATGCGTCGCTCACCTCAGGTCTGCCGCGATCTTCGGCCAGGTGGTCTCGAGGTCGCGTTCCCAGTAACCCCAGGAGTGGGTGCCGCTCGGCCGGAAGGTGACCTCGTGCGGCACCTTGAGCGCCCGCATGCGCGACACCATCTGCTTGGTGCACTCGTTGACCGCGGCCTCGATGATGCCGCCGATGACCATCTGGTTGGCCAATGTCAGCGGATCGCCGGCGACCAGCGGTGCCTCGAGCCGGTCGAACTGTCCGGGCATGCCGGTGCCGCTGGTCATGTAGACCTTGGTGCCGCGCAGCTTGTCCGCGTGGATGTACGGGTCGTTGTCCCGCCACCCGGCCGAATTGACCGGTCCCCACATGTTGTTCAGGTTGCCCTGCCCGCGGTCGGCGACGACCATCCGGATGTAGGCCTGTCCCACCGGGTCGCTGGTACGCGCGCACCCGCTGTAGGCGGCGGCTGACCGGTAGAGCTTCGGTGCGGCGATCGCGAGGTTGAGCACCGACGTCCCGGCCATCGAGATCCCGGCGATCGCGTTGACCTTGGTGGTGTCGAATTCCTTGTCCACCAGCGGCGGGAGCTCCTTGGTGAGGAACGTCGTCCACTTGTTGCGGCCGAGTACCGGATCGTCGTGCTGCCAGTCGGTGTAGTAGGAGAACGCGCCGCCGATCGGTGTGACGACGTTGACCTCTTTGTCGGAGAAGAACTTCGCATACTGGGTCTTGGCCGCCCAGGTAGCCGAGTCCTCGCCGCCGCCGGCGCCGTTGAGCAGGTAGAGCGTGGGGCGCGGCTTGGTGGTGTCCTTGGGGCGCAACACGTTGACGGGGATGAGTTTGCGCATCGCCGCCGAGTACACGATGAGTGTCGACTGCTGGGCGGAGTCGTGGACCACGGTGTCGATGCGAGCGCGATCGGGATCGGGGGTGGGCTCGGCCAGCGCGGCCGGAGCCCATCCGGCGGTCGCGACCGCAACGGCACATCCGACGACGCACAGTCGTCGCAACCAGGAGGATCGCACCACTAGCCCCTTCTGTTAACAGAATTCTCAGACGTAACAAAGGTAGCCGAGTTCGAGTGGCGCTCCCAAGTCGAGAAGGTGCTCGTCACCCAGTTGTGACGTCACGTTCGAGGGGAGAACCCGATTACTTGACGCGATCCTTGAGCAGGAGCCGGACGGTGAGTTCGAGCCGGTTCGTGACGTCGGTCGCCGACGCGCGACGGGTCAGCCACTGCACCAGGTTCGACATCCACACATCGGAGAGGACGCGCGCGATCGCGAGATCTTCCTCGGTGGGTTCGCCGTCGTCGACGATCGCTCCGGCGAGGAGCCGGTCGATGATCCCGGCGACCTGGTCGACCTCGGCGGTCGCCGACGCGTCGGCGAACATGAACGCACGCGTCATCGCCTCGGTGAGGAGCGGATCGCGCTGCATGGCGAAGGTGATCATGTCCAGGACGTGACGGAGGCGGTCGATCGCGGTGTCGCCGCGCAACTGCGAACGATCGACCTTCGACTCGACTCGCTCGAACTCGCGGGCGAGCGCGGTGACGAGAAGGTGGACCTTCGACGGGAAGTAGCGGTACAGCGTCCCGACGGCGACGTCGGCCTTGTCGGCGACGGTGCGCATCTGCACGGCGTCGTATCCGCCCTTGGACGCCAGCGCGAGGGTGGCGTCGAGGATGCGGCGGCGGCGTTCGCGCTGCGCGGTGGAGCCGGCTTCGGGCGAGGCGGCCGACGCCGCAGCCCCGTTGGGGGCGTCGACCGCGGCGTTGCCGGGTGCAGAACGGGCCATGTGCTCTCGAACATCCTCACGTGATCAAACGTCTCAATGGGTGGATCGTGGGTGGCTACCCGATCCAAGTACACCCATGGCATATTAGAACAGGTTCTAATTATTCGTCACAACTCGACATACAGGGATTGCCAGTGACAATCGCCACGTCTTCCGAGCAGATCGCGGTCCGTGACAGCATCGCGTCCTGGGCGCGCTCCACCAGTGTGACCGACATCGTGCGGTCCGACCTCGACAAGCCGAGCGACCAGTGGACCGGTCTATTTTCGCAGATCGCCGATCTGGGCGTGTTCGCCGCAGCGGTCCCCGAGGCGTCCGACGGTCTCGGTGCGAGTTTCCTCGACGTGGCCGCCATGCTCGAGCAGTGCGGGGTCGATCTCGTCCCCGGCCCGCTCGGTCCGACGGTGACCGCGGCGATCGCGCTGGCGGTTCGCCGTTCAGATTCGGCGAAGGGTGACGACGACCCGGGTGCCGCGCTGTTGGCGGAGGTGCTGGCCGGATCGGTGCCGGTGGTGACGCCCGCGACGAGCCACGCCGGGACGGGTCTCGTCCTGGCCGACGGCGAACTCGACCTCGGGCTCGTCGCCGGCTACGTCGAGGGCTGTGCCGTGCTGGTCGAATTCGGGACCGACGATCGGGAACGGTCCTGGTGGATCATCCCGCCGGGTGCGGGAGTCGCCGACGTCACGCCGCAGACCCCGCTCGACGGAACCGCGTCGGTCAGCCACGTGACCCTGTCCGGGGTCGCCGTCGAGGACCTCGTCGAACTGGGCGACGGGACGTTCGTCGCGGGCCTCTTGTCGGCGACGCTGGCCGCCTATCAGAGCGGCGTCACCCGGTGGGCCCTCGACGCCGCCGTCGACTACGCGAAGGTCCGCACCCAGTTCGGCGTGCCGATCGGATCGTTCCAGGCGATCAAGCACATCTGCGCCGAGATGCTGTGCCGCAGCGAACGCGTCACCGCGGTCGCGTGGGATGTCGCCGGCGCGGTCGACGACGTGCTCGCGGCCGGGACGGGGGACGAGCTCGCTCCGGCGCTCGAGCAACTCGAGATCAGCAGGCTGGCGGCCGACGTCGTGGTGGGCCGCGACCCGGTCGCCAACACCAAGGACTGCGTTCAGGTCCTCGGCGGCATCGGGTTCACCTTCGAGCACGACGCTCACCTGTATCTGCGCGCCGCACTCGCCGCGCAGGCGTCGCTCGCGAACGCGTCGTCGCACGCCGCCACCCTCGCCCGGCGCGGGCTCGCGGGGGCGCGACGGCGCTTCCGTCTGGACCTCTCGCAGGTCGAGGACCGGCGCGACGAGGTCCGCACCACCGTCGCGAGGATCGCCGACGCCGAACCCGACGATCGTCGCCGTCTCCTCGCCGAGACCGGCTACCTGACCCCGCATTGGCCTGCACCGCACGGTCTGGGGGCGGATGCTGCGATGCAGCTGCTGATCGACACCGAGCTCGAGGCGGCCGGGATCGACCGGCCCGACCTGGTGATCGGCGCATGGGCGATCCCGACGATCCTGGAACACGGCACCGACGCGCAGCGCGAGCGGTTCGTCGCCCCGACGCTGGCCGGCGACATCGTGTGGTGCCAGCTGTTCTCCGAACCCGAGGCCGGCTCGGACCTGGCCGCGTTGCGCACACGGGCGGAACGGGTCGACGGTGGCTGGCGCCTGGACGGCCAGAAGATCTGGACCTCGCAGGCGCACAACGCCCGGTGGGCGATCTGCCTCGCGCGCACCGATCCCGAAGCGCCGAAGAACAAGGGCATCACCTACTTCCTCGTCGACATGGGTTCGCCGGGCATCGACATCCGGCCGCTGCGCGAGCTCTCCGGGCGGGCCAACTTCAACGAGGTCTTCCTCGACGGTGTGGTCGTGCCGGATGACTGTGTCGTCGGCGAGATCAACGGCGGCTGGCGGCTGGCCCGCACCACCCTCGCGAACGAGCGGGTGGCGATGGGCGGTACCGGCCTCGGCAAGGAGATGGAGTCGCTGCTCTCGCAGGTGCGGTCGATGGATCGGGAGCTGACCGCCGAGGAGCTAGCGTCGCTCGGCACCCAGCTCGCCGACGCCCACGTCGGCCGGGTCCTCGACGCGAGGGCGGCGACCAGGCAACTGGCCGGGCTCGACCCCGGTGCGTTGTCGAGCGTGCGCAAGCTGATCGGCGTCGAACATCGCCAATCGGTACCCGATCTCGCGCTGCGGCTCCTGGGGGTCGCGGGTCTGGCGGCGACCGAGGCGTCCGATGCGGTCCTGCAGAACCGCTGCCTCTCGATCGCGGGCGGCACCACTCAGATCCTGCGCACGGCCGCGGCGGAACGCATTCTCGGTTTGCCGCGGTAACCGGCTGCGGCGAAAGTGCCGAAACCGCAGATAAGCGCCGATTCCGACACCCTTGCGCGCGGACTCTGATACAACTAGAACAGGTTCTAGTTCTTGACGGGTTCATGGTGAGGGAGGCACAGGGTGGACTTTGCCCTGGACGGCACGGCGATCGCGGTTCGCGATGTCGCCGAGGACGTGTTCGCGCGACGACAGCCCGACTGGGAGTCGACGTTCGGTGGGCGTCATTCCGGTGGGACGGCAGCGGCCGAGCAGGAGGCGACCCGCGGCGGGTTCGAGGCCGATGGCTGGCAGGCGCTCGTCGACGCCGGACTGCTCGCCCTGCCCCTGCCGGCCTCGCTCGACGGTGACGAGGTCGACGAGTCGGGTCTGCTCCCGTTGTTCCGCCGGATGGGCCGGGCCGCGGCGGTGACGCCGGCGCTCGGATCGCTGACCGCGGCGCTAGTGTTCGCCAGGGCCGACGCCCAGGACGGCGAGGGATCGGTGTGGTCGCGGTTCGGGGGTTCGCTCACCGGCGGCAGTTGGGTGTCGGTGGCGATCGGCGAACACGGCGACGCCCTGACGGCGCATCCGCGGACCTCGGTCCGTGACGGGCGGCTCACCGGCACGAAGGTCGGCGTCCTGCACGCCGACGGTGCCTCGCTGTTCCTGGTGGCCGCCGATGCCGGTGTCGTCGCCGTCTCGCCCGCCGCCGACGGGGTCACCATCACGCGCACGCCGACCTCGAGCGGCTGGGGTGAGTACACGGTGGCCTTCGACGACGTACCCGTCGACGACGCCGACATCGTGGTCCGCGACCTCGCGATCCTCCGTGATCGCTACCGCCTGGCGCTGTGCGCCTACGCCGACGGCCTGGTCGCCGGCGCCACCCGACTGACCGCCGACCACGTCTCCACGCGCGAGCAGTTCGGCAAGCCGATCGCCTTGTTCCAGGCGGTGGGCCAGCAGCTCGCCGACATCTACGTCGTCGGCCGGTCGATGGAACTCGCGACCACCTCGGCGGCCTGGCGGTTGTCCGAAGGTCTGGACGCCGCAACCGATCTCGCGATCGCCGCCTACTGGCTGGCCGAGGAGGTCCCGCCGACCACGCGGACGATGACCCACCTGCACGGCGGCATCGGCGTCGACATCACCTATCCGCTTCACCGCTACTTCTCGCTCACCAAAGACCTCGCGCGTCTGGTGGGCGGAGCGCACGTGCGGCTCGACGAGCTCGCCGACATCACCGACGTCCCCGCCGACGACACCCGTATCGCAGAGGTGCCCGATGTTCATTGATCTCACCCCCGAACAGCGCGCGCTGCGCGCGGAACTGCGCGAGTACTTCGCCGACCTCGTCACTGCCGACGAGGCAGCGGTGATGCTGACCGAACGCCACGGCCCGACCTACCGCAAGGTCATCAAGCGGATGGGTGACGACGGCTGGCTGGGCGTCGGCTGGCCGACGGAGTTCGGCGGCAAGGGTTTCGGTGAGATCGAACAGCAGATCTTCACCAACGAAGCCGTGCGCGCCGACGTCCCGCTGCCGGCGGTGACGTTGCAGACCGTCGGGCCGACGCTGCAGGTCCACGGCACCGAGGAGCAGAGGCAGAAGTTCCTGCCCGCGATCCTGGCCGGTGATGTGCACTTCGCCATCGGGTACACCGAACCCGAGGCCGGCACCGACCTGGCGTCGTTGACCACCACCGCCGTCCGCGACGGCGACCACTATGTGGTCAACGGCCAGAAGATCTTCACGACCGGCGGTCACGACGCCGACTACATCTGGCTCGCCGTCCGCACCGATCGGGATGCTCCCAAGCACAAGGGCATCTCGATCCTCATCGTCGACACCTCCGACCCCGGTTTCACGTGGACGCCGATCATCACCGCCGACGGCGCGCACCACGTGAATGCCACCTACTACCAGGATGTTCGGGTTCCGGTGTCGATGCGGGTCGGCGAGGAGGGGGGCGGGTGGAAGCTGATCACCACCCAGCTCAATCACGAGCGCGTCATGCTCGGCCCCGCCGGTCGTATCGACGGACTCGCGGCCCGGGTGCGTGCCTGGGCGCAGCGGCCCGGTCCAGACGGGACGGTCATCGCCAAGCATCCCGACGTCCGTCGCGCGCTCGCGACCATCGACGCCTACGGCCGCATCAACGAGTTGCTCAACTGGCAGGTGGCCGCGACAGGTGAGGCCATCTCGATGGCCGACGCGGCGGCCACCAAGGTGTTCTCGACCGAACGCATCCAGACCGTCTGCCGGATGGTCGACGAGATCATCGGGCGCTACGGCGATTTCGCCGATCCGGAGACCGCGGCGCTGGTGAACTGGCTCGACGTCCAGGAGAAGCGTCACGTCGTCATCACGTTCGGCGGTGGCGTCAACGAGGTCATGCGCGACATGATCGCGACCGCCGGCCTCGGACTCCCGCGGGCCAAGCGGTGAGCGCGCCCGAGCTCGCCCGCGACGGCGTCGCCGGAGACGAGGCGATCCGAGCCGCCGCGCAGGAGATCATCGACGCCGGACCGAGCGCACCGGTCGCCGGGCGGGACCCGATCAATCAGCCCATGATCAACAACTGGGTCGAGGCGATGGGCGACACGAACCCCGTCTACACCGACGACGCGGCGGCCCGGGATGCCGGCCATCCCGGCATCGTCGCGCCGCCCGCGATGGCGCAGGTGTGGACGATGCGCGGCCTTCACGGGGTGCGGACCGCGGACGATCCGCTGGGTCGCGCGAGCGAACTCTTCGACGAGGCCGGCTTCACCTCGGTGGTGGCCACCAACTGCGACACCGTCTATCACCGCTACACCCGCCCGGGCGAGGAGGTCGCGCTGTCGGCCGAACTCGTCGAGGTCGTCGGGCCGAAGAACACCGCGCTCGGCGAGGGCTGGTTCTTCACCACCCGCAACGTCTGGTCGGTCGGCGGAGACGACGGGGCGCGTGAGGTCGTCGCCGAGATGCGGTTCCGCATCCTGAAGTTCCGCCCCGCCGCACGCGCTGCCGCCGAGCCGGTTTCCGACGCCGGGGTGCCCGACGATCTCGACCCGGCTCGCTTGCTCAAGCCGAGCGCGTCGAGAGACACCGCCTTCTTCTGGGAGGGCGTCGCCGCCCACGAGTTGCGCATCCAGCGCGACGGCGACGGTGCACTGCGGCATCCGCCGGTCCCGGCGACCTGGAAGCCGCGCGAGGCCGACGGAACCGTCCCGCCAACGGATTACGTGGTCGCGGCCGGTACCGGCACCGTCTACAGCTATGTCGTGCATCGAGCGCCGAAGGTGCCCGGGCGGCGGTTGCCGTTCGTCGTGGCCCTCGTCGAACTCGACGAGGGAATCCGTATGCTCGGTGAGCTCCGGGGCGTCGAACCGGAGGAGGTGGCCATCGGCATGCCGGTGCGCGCCACCTATCTGGATTTTCCGGCCGATGACGAGGCCGGGACCCCGGCCTGGACCCTGCACGCGTGGGAGCCGGCCGTGCCTACCGAAGGGGAGCCCGCATGACGAGCGTTGCCACCGACCCCGCTGCCGTCGGAACGACGCTGCCGGCGTTGACGATCGAGGCGACCCCGACGTTCGTCGTGGCGACCGCGCTCGCCACACGCGACTTCCAGGACGTGCACCATGATCGCGATCTCGCGCAGGCGAAGGGGTCCAAGGACATCTTCGTCAACATCCTCACCGACACCGGGCTGGTCGAGCGGTTCGTGACCGATTGGGCTGGCCCGACCGCCCGAATCCGCTCCATCGCGCTGAAACTCGGTGTGCCCTGGTACGCCTACGACACGGTCACCTTCACCGGCGAGGTCACCGCGGTCGACGCCGGGGTCATCACCGTCGCCGTGACCGGGACGAATTCGCTGGGCAAGCACGTCATCTCGACCGTCACGCTCACGATCGGTGCGACCGAACCCGACACGGTCGGTTCGCCCGCGGGTCGAGGGGAGGGACTCTGATGGGATCACTGTCCGGTCAGGCGGTCATCGCCGGCATCGGTGCCACGGAGTTCTCCAAGGATTCCGGGCGCAGCGAACTCCGGCTCGCCGCGGAGGCGGTGTCGGCGGCGATCGCCGACGCCGGTCTCACACCCGCCGACGTCGACGGTCTCGTCACGTTCACGATGGACACCAACAGCGAGATCTCCGTCGCCCGGGCAGTGGGGATCGGGGATCTGACCTACTTCTCGCGGATCCACTACGGCGGTGGTGCGGCGTGTGCCACGGTGCAGCAGGCCGCGATGGCGGTGGCCACGGGTGTCGCCGACGTCGTGGTGGCCTACCGCGCATTCAACGAACGGTCGGGACTGCGCTTCGGGCAGGTCAATTCGGCGGTGGCGAACCAGGAGAACTCCTCGGGTACTGAGAACGCCTTCACCTATCCGCACGGGTTGTCGACACCGGCCGCGTTCGTCGCGATGATCGCGCAGCGCTACATGCACGACTTCGGCGCCACCAGTGAGGATTTCGGGCGGATCGCCGTCGTCGACCGCAAACACGCGGCGGTGAACCCGGACGCGTTCTTCTACGACAAGCCGATCACCCTGGAAGACCACCAGAACTCGCGGTACATCGCCGAGCCGCTGCACCTCCTCGACTGCTGCCAGGAATCCGACGGCGGTGTCGCGCTGGTGATCGTGTCCCCGGAACGCGCGAAAGACCTGCCGCACAAGCCCGCCGTGATCGCGGCCGCCGCGGCCGGCAGTGCTGCCGACCAGTACATCATGACCAGCTATTACCGGGACGAGCTCGCCGGTCTGCCGGAGATGGGGCTCGTCGGCCGGCAGCTGTGGTCGCAGTCGGGTCTGAACCCCGACGACATGGACATGGCGATCCTCTACGACCACTTCACCCCGTACACACTCCTGCAGCTCGAGGAGCTGGGATTCTGCGGTCGGGGCGAGGCCAAGGACTTCGTCCGGGAACCGGGTGCCCTCGAGGTGGGTGGCCGGTTGCCGCTGAACACGCACGGCGGCCAGCTGGGCGAGGCCTACATCCACGGCATGAACGGGATCGCCGAAGGGGTCCGGCAGATCCGCGGGACCTCGGTCAACCAGGTCGAGGCGGCCGAGAAGGTCGTCGTGACCGCCGGAACCGGCGTTCCCACAAGTGGATTGGTGCTGACCGCATGACAGCTGCCGATCCGACGCACTTGCACTCGAATTCACTCCGTATGACCAAGGAGCGCGCACGATGAAGTTCAACCTCGCCGATGTCTTCGAGACCGTCGCCGACTCGGTGCCCGAGCGGATCGCGCTCAGCTACCAGAGTCGCCAGATCAGCTATGCCGAACTCGACACCCTCTCCAATCAGGTGGCGCATCTGTTCGCCGGCGCGGGGATCGGTGCGTTCGACAACGTCGCGCTGTTCCTGAAGAACAGCATCGAACACGTGACTAGCCTGCTGGGACTGCTGAAGGTGCGCGCGGTCCCGGTCAACGTGAACTACCGCTACACCAACGCCGAACTGCAGTACATCTTCGACAACTCCGACTCCCGCGCGATCATCGTCGAACTGCCGGAGCACCAGCGCAGCGTCGCCGCGCTGCTCGCCGAGACCCCCACCGTGCGAACGGTGTTCGTCATCGGCGACATCGTCGAGGAACTCCGTGCGGCGGTCGCCGACCTGCCCGACGGGCGCGTCGTGGAGATCGTGTCGTTCGCCGACGCGGAGTCCAAGCCCGACGGCCGGGACTTCGAGCCGCGCACCGGCGAAGAGCTGTACCTGCTGTACACCGGCGGCACCACGGGTTACCCGAAGGGTGTCATGTGGCAGCACGACGACTTCTTCCGCAAGCCGCTGTCGGGGGGCAACCCCTACGGCGAGGCCCGCAAGGACCTCGAGGAGATCGGCACGGCGGTCAAGGATTTCCCGCCCATCGCGTTCCTGCTCGCGGCACCGCTGATGCACGGCGCGGCGTCGTACTCGTTGTTCACGTTCTTCACCCTCGGTGGCCGGCTGGTCATCCAGCGCGACTTCGATCCCGAGGCGATCGTGACCGAGATCGAGAAGGAGAAAGTCAACATCGTCCTCATCGTCGGCGACGCCATGGGCATGCCGCTCGTCGAGGAGCTCGAGAAGCGGAAGGACTCCGTCGATCTGTCGTCGATGTTCTCGATCACCTCCGGCGGCGCGATCTGGTCCCAGCACGTGCGGGACCGGATGCTCGCGGTGAAACCGGATCTGGTGCTGCGCGACAACTTCGGTGCGTCGGAGTCGGGCAACGACGGCGAGATCATGATGGACGAGAACGGAAACCTGAAGGTCCCGCCGACGGACCGGATGATGGTCGTCGACGAACGGCACAACAAGATCGAGCCCGGCTCGGGCGAGGTCGGTTACATCGCGCGCATCGGCAACGTCCCGCTCGGCTACTACAAGGACGAGGAGAAGACGGCGAAGACCTTCCCGACGCTGGCCGACGGCACCCGGATCTCGATCCTGGGCGACATGGGCACCGTGGAGGCCGACGGTTCGATCGTTTTCCTCGGACGCGGTTCGCAGTGCATCAACACCGGCGGCGAGAAGGTCTACGCCGAGGAGGTCGAGGCGGTGCTGCACGCGCATCCGGCGATCGCTGACGCGCTCGTCGTCCCGGTTCCCGACGAGAAGTACGGCCAGCGGGTCGCGGCGGTGGTCAACGTCGCCGACGGGGCCGACGAGCCGTCGTTGGAGGAGATCCAGGACCACTGCCGGGAGACCCTCGCCCGCTACAAGGTGCCCCGCACGGTCGTCTTCGTCGACGAGGTCAAGCGGACCCCGGCCGGCAAGGCCGACTACCGCTGGGCCAAGGTCGCGGCCGCGGCGAACGAGGCCGCCCCGGTCTGATCAGCCCTCGAGTGCCAGGCGCACTCCGAGCCCGATCAACGCGACTCCGCCGATCGCTTCGACGCGACGGCGGATTCGTGCGCTCTGCAGCCATCCGGCGATCCGCCCCGCGGCGCCCACCAGCACGGTGAAGTACGCGGCGGTCAGCGCGATGTAGATGGCCCCCAACCCGAGGGTCGTCCATCCCGTCGAGTAGCCGTCCGGCACGAAGCCGGGCAGGAGACTGATGAACAGGATGCCGATCTTCGGGTTGAGGATGTTGGTGAGCAGGCCGGCGGTGAAACCGGAGAACAGCACTCCCGCCTTCCCGCCCGCGGGCGGCTCGACCACGTCCTGCGATGCCGCGAGATCAGGTGCGGCGCGCAGCAGCGCGCGGACCGAGCTGATACCCATCCACACGAGGTAGCAGGCCCCGACGATCTTGAGGATCTCGTAACCGGTCTCGCTGGCCTGCAGCAATGCCGACAGGCCCAGGACCGCGGCGGTGACCCAGACCATCAGTCCGCACACGATGCCGGCGGCGGTCCGGAAGGCTTCGCCGCGTCCACCACGGACCACTCCGCGCAGGACCACCAGCGTGTCCGGACCCGGCAAGAGCACGATCAGCGTCGCGGTGACGACGAAGGACAAGAGCGCGGCGAGCATGAAGGTCATGGTAGGAACCGGGGCGCGGGCGAGCGCGCCGGGGCCGGTGGCCCCCACTGCTGGTCGAGCACCGTCGACTGAGCTGCAGCGAGGCCGCGTCCCGTTCTGCTGGCCGAGCAGCGTCGACCGAGCGCAGCGAGGCCGCGGCGTCCCGTTCTGCTGGCCGAGCAGCGTCGACCGAGCGCAGCGAGGCCGCCGCGTCCGTCGAGGTCACCTGGGTCAAGCCACGGACGTCAGCCGCACCACCGCCCACAGTGCGACCACCGCGACGACGAGCGTGGCGGGAACGGTGAGTGCGCCGAGGCGTAGGTACTCGCGGGAGGTCGGGGCGCCCGTGCCCCCGCCGGAGCCGTCGCGGTGCATGATGTCGCGCCACAGCAGGTTGGCCAGCGACCCGAAGTAGGCGAGGTTGGGTCCGAGGTTGACGCCGAGGAGCATCGCCAGGACCAGGCCGGGCTCGTGGGCGACGAGCGGGATGAGCAGCAGGGTGGCGGGCAGGTTGTTCACCAGGTTGGCGAGGACCGCGGCCAGCGCGGCGACCGCGAGCAGCGCGAGGAGTGATGAGTCATCCGGGATGAGGTTGCCGATCCAGTCGCCGATCGGGCCGGTTCGCACCGGGAGGATGACGACACCGAGCACGGCGACGAATCCGAGGAACGGGATGTTCAGGGCCTGCACCGTCTCCCGCACAGTGGGCAGCGGTGCGTCGAGCAACCGCGGCACCGTGAAGGCGACCGCGCCCACGCCGGCCACCGCGGCCAACGGGACGCCCAGCGGTTCGGTCACGACGAAGGCGAGCAGCAGCAAGCCGAGCATCACCAGCATGAGGGTGGGGCGGGGCGGCGCATCCACCGGAGCCGGATCGCCGGCGGTCGAATCGGCTGCCGGGGCAGCGCGCGCGAGCGAGTCGGCGAAGTACATCCGGAAGATGAGGTATTCGACGACGATCGCGGCGATCCAGGGTGCCAGCATGACGCCGGTGAAGCCGAGGAAGGTCAGCCCGGTCGCGGAGAACGCCAGGAGGTTGGTCAGGTTCGACACCGGCATGAGGGTCGACGCGGTGTTGGCCAGGTGGGCGTTCGCGAACGCGACCGGGGTCACCGGCGCCCCGATCCGCCGCGCGGTGGCGACGGCGACCGGCGTCAGCAGGACGATCGTGGTGTCGATACTGAGGACCGCGGTCGTCGTCGCCGCGGCCAGGAAGACGATGCGCAACAACCGATGTGGCGAGGCCCGACTCCACCGGGCCAGGAGGGCGCCGATCCAGGTGAAGACCCCGGCGCGGGCACAGGCGTCGGCGATCACCAGCATCGCGGCCAGGAAGCCGATGGTCGGCGCCATCGTGGCGATATCGTCGGCGGCCTGCTCGACGTCGGCCAGGCCGAGCGCGAGGAGCAGCGCGGCGACCGGTGCGGCCACCACAACGGCCGGAACACGCTGGGCGACAACGGTCGCGACGATCACCACGAGCAGGGCGGCGACTCCGACCAGGGTGCCGGCGATGCTGTCCGCGGTGAGTACCACCGGGACAGGCTACTCAGTCGCGGGCGTAGGTGTCGTCGCGGTCCTGGTCGGGGTCGGACTCGATGGTCGGCGGCACCTCGACGATGCGTCGCGGCGTGAGCCACAGCAGCGCGACCGAACTGACGAGCATGATCCCGCCCAGGACGAGGCAGGCGTACTCGAACGGCACGTAGAACGCCTCTTGACTGCCGTCGGCGATCTTCTCCGCGAGCGATGCGGCCTGACCGGACAACCGGTCCACGACGACCGTCGCCTCGGCGAGGGATCGCTCGATCAGCGTCCCGGCCTGGTCGGCCTGGGCGACCATGGCCTGGCCGCCGGCGGTGTCGCCGGCGGCGATGCGCTGCTCACCGGCGGCGGTCAGTTGATCGCGGGCCAGTTGTGCGGTCTCGCCGATGCGCGACTGGTATCCCGCGGCGACGATGCTGCCCGCGATCGCGATACCGATCGCCGCGCCGATCTCCCGGGCGGTGTCGTTCACGGCCGAGCCGACGCCCTGGTTGTCGAGCGGGGTGTTGGACATGATGGCCGTCGTGGCGGGCGCCGACGCCAGACCGATCCCGACCGCTATCAATGCGACCACGCCGGCGAGCGTCCAATACGTCTCGTAACGGAACGATCCGAGGAGGATCAGCCCGACGCCGGACAGCAGGGCGCCGGCGGCGATGACGAACTTGAGCGAATCCAGTCGTACGGCAAGCCAGTTCGCGATGAGCGTGGTGAGGCCGACGCCGGCCACGAACGGCATCAGCGCGACCGCCGACTGCAGCGGGGTGTAATCGAAGACCAGCTGCAGCAACTGCAGCAGCAGGTAGAACATGCCGAACGAGGCGAGGAACTGGACCGCGACCGACAGCGCCCCGGACCCGAAGGCGCGGTTGCCGAGCAACCGGACGTCGAACAGCGGCGACGTCGAACGCAGTTCCACGGCGACGAACCCGCCCGCGAGCAGGACGCCGCCCACGATGCAGATCAGGACAACGGGATCCGCCCAGCCCCGATGAGGTGCCTCGAGCAGACCGAGGACGACGCCGGTGATGGCCAGGACCGAACAGACGGTCCCCGGGATGTCGAAGCGACCGGGGTCGCTGTCCTTGGAGGTGCCGATCGTCAGGCACAGCGCGGCCGCGACGGCTGACGCCGCGGCGAAGGTGATGAAGATCGAGTGCCAGGAGAAGAACTCCAGGAGAAGCCCGGTGACCAGGAAGCCGGCGATGGCGCCGCCGCCGGCGATCGCCGACCAGATGCTGATCCCGACCGCGCGTTGACCTTCCGGCATCCCGGACGTGATGAGGGACAACGTGGTGGGCATGATCAGCGCCGCAGCGGCGCCGGCGAAGCACCGGGCCAGGATCAGCTGGGTCGGGCCGTCCACCCAGATCGCCACCAGCGAGGCGATGCCGAAGAGGAGAAGGCCGGCGATCAGTACCTCACGGCGCCCCAGCCGATCGCCGATCGCGCCCGCCGGGAGCAGGAGCGCCGCGAGCGCCAGGGTGTAACCGTCGACGATCCAGGTCATCTGACCGGCGTCGGCGCCGGTGTCGATCGCGATGTCGGGCAGGGCCGTGTTGAGGGCGGCCATGGCGGCCACGACCATGCTGACCGACAGGCAGGCGACGAGGACAAGCCAGGCGGACCGGGCGTCGAGGCGGATGGCGGACGGTAATCTCATTCGGCGTCCTGCGGTTTCGGGGTCGGCATGCGGAACCGGTTCGGTCGGCACGTTCGCCGCCACCGCGGTGTTGCGGTTTCGTTATCGCGACACGCTATGTGGGCGCCGACGCTACTCGAGTAACTTGTGACACATTTATCACTGCAGTATCGATACCGGGCGAACGCGAGACCGCGCCGGTCCCCGTTGGCCCCGGACAACCGAAAGTGGTGACAGGTCATGGCCTCACCCCGAATCGCACGAACCCCCGCCGCTGCTACTCCCGCTGCCGCGACCGCGGCCGCATCGCCCGACGTCGCCCCGAACGGGACCGAGATCTCGCCCGCCCGCGTCCATGTGTGGCGTGTGCTGTCGATGCTCGCCGCACTCATCGGCGTCGTCGTGGCACTCGTGGCCATCGCGTCGTCAGCGGTCTGACCCGACCCTCTGGGGAGGTCGGTGCGACCGCCGACGACGCGCGCGCCGACTGCTAGGCGGCGTGCCGCTCGATGGCGGCACCCAGACGCGGCAGTGCCGCGATCACGTACTTCTTCCCCTTGCCGCGCAGCGAGTTGTACGCCTTCGCGAGTGCGGGCTTGGCGGTCTCGGCCTGCTGGTCGGTCACCGACAGCAGGGCCTCGGCCGCGGCATCTCCGTTGGCCGAGAGGTGATCGCCGAAGGCGACACCGGCAGGCTTGGAGTCCCAGAACGGCGCCAGCGCCTTCAGGAAGTCCTCGGCCATCTGATCGGTGGCGCTGCGCACGACACCGGGCTTCACCTTCTGCACCGCGGAGTAGGCGGTCTTCACAGCGGCGCCGCTCAGACCCGACTGGTCGGCCACCTCGGCGTCGATGACACCGACGAGGTCGGTCACCAGTGCACTGCGGTTGTCGGCGAGTAGGGGCGTCAGCGAATCGCTCATGGGCGTCTCCTCGGGGATATGCGACGTGGAACCTGCGGGCCGCCTCGCGGTCCGCGTGTGTAGCGTACTGGCCCCACGCGACCGCGTCTCCGGGCTGCGGCCCCGCTGTCGCGACGGCGGTTCTACTGGCGACGTTCGCAGACCACATTGCCGAGGGCCTTCGCGCCGTCGCGTTCGACGACGGTCGCGGTGGCCAGCAACCGGGAGCCGTCCTCCCAGACCTCGACCGCGAGGGTCTCGCCCGGGAACACCACGCCCGCGAACGACGCCGAGTAGTCGGCGACCGCGGTCACGTCGCCGTCGAGGACCGCGTCGACGATCACGCGGCAGACCGTGCCGTACGTGCACAGGCCGTGCAGGATGGGCCGGGGAAAGCCCGCGCGGGAGGCGAATTCGGGGTCGGAGTGCAGCGGGTTGCGGTCTCCGCACAAGCGGTAGAGCAATGCCTGCTGGGGGAGCGTCGCAACGGTGAGGCGATGATCCGGCGCGCGGTCGGGGTAGTCGACCTTGGCCGACGAACCGCGTTCGCCGCCGAACCCGCCCTCGCCCTTCGCGAAGATCGACGAGCGGGACGTCCAGAGGGTCTGCCCGCCGTCGTCGGTGGTCACCGACTCCTGCACGATCACCGCGGCCGAACCCTTGTCCTGGATCTCGGCGATCCGGGTGCGGGTGGTCGCCTTGCCGGCGGCCGGCAGCGGCCGGTAGGCGGTCACCTGCTGGCTGCCGTGGACGACCTTCGCGAGGTCGATGTCGATGCCGGGGAACGAGACCTTCGGGGGCTCGGTGGTGTGGAACCCGGCGGCCACGGTGGCGAAGGTGGGCAGCACCTTGGGCGTCGCGTCGTGGATGTACTCGAGCCCGGTGGTGTCCATCGGGTCCGCAGCGGCACCCACCGCGAGGTTGTAGAGGGCGGCGTCGGAGGCCGACCATTCGAAACTCACCTCGGGCAGTTCGGCACCGAGGGCGACGGAGAGGTCGATGGGCATCGGGTCAGGCTCCTGTCGATGTCGGGGTGGCGGCCTTGGCGGCGATGTCGGTGGCGGCCAGGTATCCGAAGACCATGGCCGGACCGATCGTCGCGCCCGGGCCGGCGTACGTGTGCCCCATGACCGGCGCGCTGGTGTTGCCCGCCGCGTAGAGACCCTCGATGACGGAGCCGTCGGCCCGCAGTGCCCGACCCGAGGCGTCGGCGTTGATCCCGCCCTTGGTGCCGAGATCGCCCGGGACCATCTTGACCGCGTAGAACGGACCCTTGCTGACCTCGCCGAGGCTCGGGTTGGGCTTGTTGGTGATGTCGCCGTAGTAGTGGTCGTAACCGCTTGTGCCACGGCCGAAGTCTTCGTCGACACCCTTGCGGGCAAAGCCGTTGAACCGCTCGGTGGTCGCGGTGAGCGCGTCGGCCGGGACGCCGATCTTGTCGGCGAGTTCGCTGATGCTGTCGGCCTTCACGACGACGCCCGACTCGAACCACTTCTTGGGCAACGGCTGTCGCGCGTTGATCCCGGCGAAGAGGTAGCGGTTTCGGCACCGCTGGTCGAAGATGAGCCACGACGGCACGTTCTCGCCGGGGCCCTCGCCCTGGCCGAACTCGCCGCCGTACATCTGGTGTACCGCTTCGACATACGGCAGCGACTCGTTCATGTAGCGCTGCCCGCGCGTGTTCACCATGAAGGTGCCCGGTACCGCCCGCTCCGACAGCGCGAACCACGGACCGCGTGGCAGCGGGATCGTCGGACCCCACCAGGCGTCGTCCATGAGCGACACCGCGGCGCCGATCTTGAGGCCGGCGTTGATGCCGTCGCCGGTGTTGCTGGGGGCGCCGGTGGTCCACTCCGAGCCGATCGGGTCGCGCTGGTACTTCTTGCGCATCTCGTCGTTGTGCTCGAATCCGCCGCAGGCGAGGATCACGCCGTGGCGGGCCCGGATCTCGACGCGCTTGCCGTCGGATTCGGCGATCACGCCGACGACGCGGCCGTCTTCGGTGATGAGGTCGGCGAGTCCGGTGTTCAGCCGGACCGGGACGCCCGCCTCGCGGACGCCGAGAAGGAGTTCGGCGGCCAGTGCTGCGCCCATCGCGATGAGCTTCTTGCCGCGGCTGCGCGCCCAGAAGAACCGGCTGCCGACCTTCGCCATCCGCAGCGGACCGCGCCAGTGCCGCAGGCCGGTGTTGAGCCAGCGGTAGTCCGACTGCAGGACGACCATGTTCAGCGGCGCCTTGGTGTACTGCGGGTGCAGCGTCTTCAGGTCGTCACCGAGGCGGCGCGCGTCGAACGGCCGCGGCTCGATCGACCGTCCGGCGAGCCGGCCGCCGGGCGCCTCCGGGTAGTAGTCGGAGTAGTTCTTGACCCACTCGAGGTCGAGGGGGGCGTGCGCCATCAGGAAGTCCAGCGCCTCGGGTCCGCGGTCGATGTAGGCGTCGATGCGGTGGGCGGGCGCGTGTTCGCCGATGATCGCGTGGACGTACTCGCGGGCCTTGTCCGGGGTGTCGGTCACGCCGTCGCGGCGGAGGACCGAGTTGTTCGGGATCCAGACCCCGCCCCCCGAGCGCGACGTCGAGCCGCCCCAGTACGGCGATTTCTCGATCAGGACCGTCGACAAGCCCTTCTGAGCTGCGGTGATCGCCGCGCTCAGGCCCGCAGCCCCGGCCCCGACGACGACGACGTCGAAGGTCTCGGGTCCAGGGGTCTCGGGTTGGGTACTGGTCTGTTCTGGTTCGGTCGAGCCGGCCATGGGGTCCCCTTCGTGCGCGCAGCTGGAACGTGTTCTACCTGAATTAGAACACGTTTCAGAAATGCCACGCCAGGGGTGCTCCCGTTCCCGTCGACTGTGCGCCCGAATCCGTCGACTGTGCGTCTGAACTCGTTCACTGTGCGTCTGTCCTCGTCGACTGTGCGACGGGATCGGACGCGCCGGTGATCACATGCCAAGGATCGAGGCCGCCGTCGAGGATGCGCGCCGCCAACTGCTCCGACCAGTCGTGCTCGGTCCCGTACCGGTCGCGCCAGGTCCACAACGCCGTGGTGAACCGGCCGAGGGAATGTTCGGCGGTGAACCCGATGGCCCCGTGTATCTGATGGGCCGCGGCCGCGACGTCGTGCGCGGACCGCGACGTGACGATTTTCGCGGCGGCGATCGCGTCGCGGGCCGTAGCGATGTCTTCCGACGACGCGTCGGTGGCTGCCCGGGCGGCGGTCTCCATCATCGTGCTCTGCGCGGCCATGTGCGCGAGCGTCTGTTGGATGGCCTGGAACTTGGCCAGTGGTCGTCCGAATTGGACCCGCTCCGCGGCATATCGGACCGTGCGTTCGCGGACCGCCCGTGCTGCGGCCGCCAGAGCGACCGCGTAGACGAGTGCCCCACGCGTGCGTAGATCGTCGACCGTGACCGGCGACGAGGCGGAGAACGTGACCTCGGCGTCGTCGAAGACGATGTCGCAGCAGTCCAACCCCATGAGATCGGTGCCGGGCTCGACCCGAAGCCCCGGTTCGCGACGATTGACGACCGCGATCACGGGACCGTCCGCGGTCGCCGCCAGTACCGCGATGACATCGGCCGTCGTGGCGCGTGGGACGCCGATTGCCCTGCCGCTGAACTGAATCCGATCAGCGGACCGGACCGCGGTTCCGTCGTCGACGACCGCTACGGTCGCGGTGACGCCATCGAGGGCGTGTCCGACGCTGCCCGCGAGCCAACCGGCGAGCAGTGCGTGTTCTGCATACGGGGTGACCGCCCCGGCTTCAGTGAGGGTGCCGAGAACCACGAGGGCATCGGCGAGATCGGCGCCCTGACCGCCGGCCGCCTGCGGGGCGTCGAGCGCGGTGAATCCGGCTTCGGTCAGCGCCTTCCACAGCGCGTTGTCGGCCTCGGTGGCCGGTGTCCGCAGATCGACCGGGAACCGTGCGACCATGGCGGCCGTCGCGGCGGCGAGTTCTGCTGCCAGTTCGGTCATCGCATCCCCAGTCCGCGCGCGACGATGCCGCGCAGGATCTCATTGGTACCCCCACGCAGGGTGAAAGCCGGTGTGTGCAGGACTGATTGAGCCAGCAGGCGGTCGAAGTCCGACCCGCCGGTGCGCCGCGGGATCGCGCCGGACGCATCCCGGATGGCGGTGACGAGGTCCCCTTCGAAGGTCGAACCGAGGTCCTTGACCATCGCCGCCAGTACGTCGGGTTTGCCGCCGGATTGAAGTTCGCGCGCCACCTGCATCGACATCTGGCGCAGCGCCCAGGCCTGTGCGGTCAGCTCGCCCAAAGATTTCCGCTGCTGCGGTGTCGCGCCCTGTTCGCGGAGCAGATCGGTCCAGGCGCGGAGCAACGGCAGCGTGGACAGGTAGCGTTCCGGCCCCGAGCGTTCGAAGGCCAACTCGCTCATCACCTGTCGCCATCCCTGTCCGCGTGCACCGAGCAGGGCCGAGGAGTCGACGACGGCGTCGTGGAAGATCACCTCGTTGAAGTGCGCGTCGCCGTCGATGCTCGCGAGTGGACGGATCTCGATGTCGGGGTGCGGGAGGTCGACGACGAACTGCGACAGTCCCTGCTGGCGGTCCTCGGTGGTGCCGTCGGTGCGTGCGAGGAGCACCATGGCGTGCGCGATGTGAGCACCGGTGGTCCAGACTTTGGTGCCGCTGATGGTCCACGAGTCCCCGTTGTCGGTGGCCCGGGTGCGGACCGCGGCCAGATCGGAGCCGGCGTCGGGTTCGCTCATCCCGATCGCGAAGAACATCGTGCCCGCCGAGATCCGCGGGATGTAGTGCAGCCTTTGCGCCTGCGTCCCGTTGGCGAGGATGCCGGGGGCCATCTGCCGATCGGCGATCCAGTGCGCCGCGACCGGTGCGCCGTGCGCGAGGAGTTCCTCGGTGATCACGAAACGCTCGACCGGCGTACGACCCTGCCCTCCGTACTCGACGGGCATGGTCATACCCAGCCAGCCCCGATCGCCGAGTCGTCGACTGAAGTCGGAATCGAAACCCGTCATCCAGCTGTCGACGTCGGGACGGAAAGCGCCCTCGGCGAGTTCGGTCCGAAGGAACTCGCGCACCTCGGACCGCAGGGCGCGCAGGACGTCGTCGGAAACATCCACGGCTTCCTGGCTCATGACCGGCCGGGACCGCGGGACGACCAGTTCTGCCCCTTGCGGGCCATCGACCACATCTGCATGCCACGCTCGATCTCGATCGCCGAATCCCAGGTCACCGCCGGCGGGCCCAGTTCGAGTCGTACACTGGCCATCACCCGGCGCGTCAGCTCCGGGTCGCGCGAGGCGGGTCCGGTCAGATCGGCGACGATCGCCGGGATGTCCGGAACCGGTGCGGCCGCGTACGCCAGGCCACGTTCGACCGCCTGCGCACCGGACAGCGACTGACCGCAGACGGCGAGCGCGATCGTGTCGGCCCGCCCCACCGCACGGTTCAGCAGGGTGAGGTGCCCGCCCCCGGGATGGATGCCGCGGGCGAGGAATCCGCTGTCGAGGACGGCGTCGGGTGTGGTGACGAGCAGGTCGACGGCGAGCGCGAGGTTGAGGCCCGCCCCCACGGCCCCGCCGACGACCACCCCGACCGTGGGGACCGGCAGGGACCCGACCCTGACGAACGCGCGGTAGACCGCGGACAGTTGCGCCACGGATTCCGGTGCCGCTGGATCGGCCGACGCGCCGGCCAGGATCCGCGTGTCGGCCCCGCTGCAGAAGTACGAACCGGCTGCGTCGACGACGACCGCGCCGATGTTGCCGTCCGCGGTCACCCGGTCGCAGAACTCCTCGATCGCCGCGGCCATCTCGAGGGTGATGGCGTTCTTCCGGCGTGGGTTGTTGAGCGTCAGCCGTCCTACGCCATCGTCGAAGGAGGTCAGAACGGCCTCGCCGGTGTCGTCGATGTCCGGCGAGACGGGATTCGGGGACTCGGAACTCATGACGAGAACCGTAGTCGCCCGGTGCTCGCGTCATCACCGATCTCGGCCACGCCTCGAAATGCACGACGATCGGACCGAGGACTGCCCGGAGACTGCAACGTGTTCTAAACTAGAACACGTTCACATGCGGAAGGTGAGGGCACGATGACGGTTGAGCAGGGGATTCGCGAGCAGATCGCAGCCGATCTGGCGCGGGCGGAGGCGTCGGCGGTCGCGATCGACCGGCCCACCGACGCCCACCCCGACCTCGATGTGGTGGACGCGTACGAGATCCAGCTGATCAACATCCGCAAGCGGCTCGATGCCGGGGCGAAGGTCGCCGGCCACAAGGTCGGCCTGGCCTCCGAGGCCATGCAGAAGATGATGGGCGTCGACGAACCGGATTACGGCCATCTGCTCGACGAGATGCAGTACTTCGAGCACACCCCGATCGATGCCGAGAAGCTCTGCTTCCCGCGCGTCGAGGTCGAGATCGGCTTCATCCTGGGCGAGGACCTGCCGGGCGAGGGCTGCACCAACGAGGATGTCATCGACGCGGTGGCCTGGGTGGTGCCCTCGATCGAGTTGATCGACTCCCGGATCAAGGACTGGAAGATCACGCTCTGCGACACGATCGCCGACAACGCGTCGTCGTGTGGCTGGATTCTCGGTCAGCAACGCGTCCCGATCTCTGAGATCGACACCGGTGACATCGAGGCGACGCTGACGCGCAACGGCGAGATCGTCGCGAAGGGCAACTCGTCTGCGGTACTGGGGCATCCGCTGAATGCCGTGAGTTGGCTCGCGCGCAAGGTCGAGGGCTTCGGGGTGCGTCTGCGCAAAGGTGACGTCATCCTCCCGGGCACCGCGACGCGGGCGATCGACATCTCGTCGGGTGATCACTTCGTGGCCGATTTCGCCGGTCTGGGCAGCGTCACCCTCGACTTCACCTGACCCGACGTGTCCCTCGATTCCACCGAGTCCTGAACAACTTTCACACCGAGCAAGAGGAGGAACCCGTGGCAGCCAAGCTGACCGCAGCGATCATCGGGTCGGGCAACATCGGCACCGACCTGATGTACAAGCTGGAGCGCTCCGAGGTGATCGAGCCGCGCTGGATGGTCGGCATCGATGCCGCCTCCGAGGGTATGAAGCGTGCGGCCGATCATGGCCTCATCACGATGAGTGGTGGTGCCGACGAACTGCTGGCGTCGTCGGAGCGTCCGGATCTGATCTTCGAGGCGACCTCGGCGTACGTGCACCGCGAGTACGCGCCGAAGTATGAGGAGGCGGGCATCATTGCCGTCGACCTCACCCCGGCTGCCGTAGGCCCCGCGGTGGTGCCCCCGGCCAATCTCCGCGAGCATCTCGATGCACCGAACACCAATATGATCACGTGCGGTGGTCAGGCGACCATCCCGATGGTGCACGCGGTGAGTTCGGTTGTGCCGGTGCCGTATGCCGAGATCGTCGCATCGGTGGCCTCGGTGTCGGCCGGGCCGGGCACCCGGGCGAACATCGACGAGTTCACCGCGACGACCTCGGCGGGAGTGGAGACGATCGGCGGCGCGCAGCGCGGCAAGGCGATCATCATCCTCAATCCGGCCGATCCGCCGATGATCATGCGCGACACCATCTTCTGCGCAATTCCCGCGGACGCGGACACCGACGCGATCGCCGAGTCGATTCACCGGCGGGAGAAAGAGATCCAGGCCTACGTGCCGGGATACCGGTTGCTGCAGGACCCCCAGTTCGACCCGCCGAGCGTCCTGAACGGCGGACACGCCCGGGTGTCGATCTTCGTCGAGGTCGAGGGTGCGGGGGACTTCCTGCCGCCGTACGCCGGGAATCTGGACATCATGACCGCTGCCGCCACGAAGGTCGGCGAAGAGATCGCGAAAACCAAGTTGGGAGTCCCCGCATGAGCACCAATGTGGTTCTGACACCGCGTGACCCGAAGCTGATGGCGAACGCGCGCAAGTACTCCGACGCCCTCGACATCCGCATCACGGACTCGTCGCTGCGTGACGGCAGCCACCACAAACGCCACCAGTTCACCGAGGACGAGGTTCGTGCGATCGTCGGCGCCCTCGACGAGGCCGGCGTGCCGGTCATCGAGGTGACCCACGGTGACGGCCTGGGCGGGTCGTCGTTCAACTACGGCTTCTCCAAAACCCCTGAGCAGCAGCTGATCAAAGCCGCCGCCGAAACAGCAAAGCGCGCGAAGATCGCCTTCCTGATGCTGCCGGGGCTGGGCACCAAGGACGACATCCGCGCGGCGCAGGACAACGGCGGTCAGATCTGCCGCATCGCGACGCACTGCACGGAGGCCGATGTCTCGATCCAGCATTTCGGACTCGCGCGC
The DNA here is from genome assembly GCF_031844505.1 of Gordonia sp. AC31. Taxonomy (NCBI): domain Bacteria; kingdom Bacillati; phylum Actinomycetota; class Actinomycetes; order Mycobacteriales; family Gordoniaceae; genus Gordonia; species Gordonia sp. AC31. The sequence goes on along the minus strand of NZ_JAUZVK010000012.1, from coordinate 18,724 downwards.
GATCTCGGCCTGGAGACCGTCGGGTTCCTGATGATGAGCCACAGCCAACCTCCGGAGGTCATCGCCAAGCAGGCCCGCATCATGGCCGATGCCGGGTGTCAGTGTGTGTACGTCGTTGACTCCGCCGGTGCGCTGGTCCTCGAGGACGTGACCGTTCGGGTGGAGGCCCTGGTTGCCGAACTCGGCGACGACGCGCAGGTCGGGTTCCACGGGCACGAGAACCTCGACATCGCGGTTGCCAACTCGGTCAACGCGATCCGCGCGGGCGCCCAACAGATCGACGGTTCGATCCGCCGTTTCGGGGCGGGCGCCGGCAATACGCCCACCGAGGCCTTCGTGGGCGTGTGCGACAAGCTCGGCATCACCACCGGCGTCGACTTCATGAAGATCGCCGACGCCGCACAGGATGTCGTCCGACCGGCGATGCCGTCGGAGTGCCTCGTCGACCGCTCCGCGATGATGATGGGATACGCCGGTTGCTACAGCTCGTTCCTCAAGCACGCCGAGGGCCACGCCGAACGCTACGGCGTCTCGGCGGCGGAGATCCTCCTCGAGGCGGGTAGCCGCAAACTGGTCGGCGGCCAGGAGGACCAGCTCATCGACATCGCGCTCGAGCTCAAGAAGAAGCAGGACGCGAACGCCGGGGTCTGAGCAGCGGACTGTCTGGGGCCGTCGCTGGTTGCCGCTCAGCTCCGGCTGATGTGCGCGAGAAAGTCGCGCGCGGCGCCGGCGCCGGGTTGCGGACCGGACAACCAGACCGCGCGGAGCGGCCGAGCCAGGTCGAGGTCGGCGATCGGGATGTGGGCCAGCCGGTGGCCGAGGTCGTCGGCCACCGAGAGGTCACTGAGGACCGCCGGGCCGGCGCCGGCGATCACCGCTGCCCGCACCGACGCCGTCGTGGACAGTTCCAGGACGGGTGGCGCGGCCTCTCGTCCGGGGCCGAGGGACCTGGTCAGGGCGCGCTCGAGGAACTCCCGGGTGCCCGAGCCCTCCTCACGCGTCACCAGTGGAGTGCGGGCGAGATCGGCGGCCGTGACCGGCCGCCGCAACCGCGTCCACGGATGACCCGGTGGTACGACGAGGATCAGCTCGTCGCGCGCGACGGTCCGGCTGCGCAGACCGGTCTGGACGCGTGACCCCTCCACGAAGCCGAGTTCGACGTCGCCGGCACGGACCAGGTCGTACACGTGATCGGAGTTGGTCGCGGTGAACGACACCTTGGGAGCAGGATGATGCTGTGCGGCAAACGAGACGAGCCAGCGCGGCAGGAGGTGCTCGGCGACGGTGAGGCTGGCGGCAAGGCGCAGCTGATCACGTCGTTCGAGGCGTAGGGCGGCCAGTCCGGCGTCGAATTCGCCGGCCAACGTCAGCAGGCGGTCGGCCCATTCGGCGACGAGCCGCCCGGACTGCGTCGGCACCGAACCGCGCGGAGTGCGCGTCAGCAGAGCGACGCCGAGTTGCGTTTCCATCGCGCGGATGCGCGCCGACACCGCTTGCTGGGTGATGCCGAGCTGGGTCGCGGCGGCGTTGAGGCTGCCCGTGCCGACCACCGCCTGCAGGGTCTCGAGGGACGCGAGGTCGGGCATCCGCGGACTCAGCACCATCGCTCGAGGGTACAAGCGCCGGTGGTGCCCGGGATACAAACGGCGATTGTACCCTGTCAACGTTTCGGGTTCTACCGGCGTCGTGGGTTTCGCGGGAACGTGATGGACATGACCACGACCACTGGCTCCGCCGGACTCGCAGCACCGGACCTCGGGACCGCAACAGCCCGCGCGGTGGGGCGGCGTCGCGCCTCCTACGTGCCGCCCAACTGGTTCGCCGCGGTGATGGGCACGGGGATCATTGCGATCGCCGCGCACAGCCTGCCCTGGCAGCCCACGGGTCTGGCTGAGGTGGCAACCGTTTTCTGGCTGTTGGCCTGCGCGGTGTTCGGCGTCGTGCTGGTCGCCACGGTCCGGCACTGGGTCCGCGACCCGGAGGTCGCCCGCGGTCATCACGCCCACCGCGTCGTCGCCCACTTCTACGGGGCGGTGCCGATGGCAATCATGACGGTCGGGACCAGCACGATGGTCGTCGGAGCGACGGTGATCGGCCGGGATCTGGCGTTGGGGATCGACCTCGTGTGCTGGGTCGTCGGCACGATCGGCGGGGTCGTCACCACGGTGGTCATCCCGTACCGGCATCTCATCGTCGGGCGCACGTCGGTCGGCGACGCGTTCGGCGGCTGGCTGATGCCGGTCGTCCCCCCGATGGTCTCGGCGTCGGCGGCCGCGGTGCTGACCGCGCAACTGCCCGCGGGTTGGGCATCGCATGTGGTGATGGGGATCGGTTGCGCGATGTTCATGCTGGCCGCACTCGCCTCGCTCCCCATCATGAGGCTGTTGGCGTCGCGGTTGCGCACCGGTGACGTCGGCGCCGCGCACATGGTTCCCACCTGGTGGATCGTCCTCGGACCGCTCGGCCAATCGGTCACTGCGGCGTGCCTGCTGGGCCACGTCGCACCCCATGTCGTCGACGCACCCATGGCTGAGACCCTGCATTCGTTCGCGGTCGGTTATGGCCTCGCCGTCTGGGTGGCGGCGACCCTCTGGATCGGTGTGGCTGCTCGGCTCACCGCGCGGACCCTGAGGTCGGGGATGCCGTTCGCGATGACCTGGTGGGCGTTCACCTTCCCCCTCGGCACCTACGTCACGGGTTCGAGTGCGCTGGCCCTCACCGTAGGCGGGACGGTCTTCGAGGTCGTGGCCGTCGCCGGGTTCGCAGTCCTCGTGGTGGCATGGAGCGTGGTGGCGGTTCGCACGATTCGCGGGGTCGTCACCGGCGAACTCCTCCGGGCACCCGGGGTGCGGTGAGTAGTCCCACCCGCACACCCACCCCTTTTCCGTGAACCCACCGCCTTCGGACCGGGTGGGTTCACGGAAAAGGGGTGGGTTTGTCGGAAGGGCGGGGCTACGGAGTCCCCGTGGTAGCGGGTTGCGGAGTGTGCGTGGGTCCCGTCTGCACCGGTGCCTCATGCATCCGGTCCACGACGATCATGCCCTCGAGGAACTTGCCTGCGGAGGCCAGGAGCCAGATCCGCTTCTGCATGGCGGTCATCGCGCCTGCGGTGGCGGGTGTGCCGTCCCGCCAGGTGGGGACCTCGTCGAGGTAGCTCTGCACGGAGCCGGGAGGGACGGCCGAATCGTGTGCCGACATGCGAATCCTGTTCTACGCCGACGAGTTCCACGCGATATGACGGTGAATCGTGTCTGTGGAAGTCGGACGCTACAGGGTGCCGTCGGCCATCGCGTTGCGGCGGGATGAACGTTCGACGCCGCCGATGACGTGCGCGGTAGGACTCGGTGCGCACCGAGCCCTACCGCGGCCGCACCTCACATGCCGGCGGGCGGATGTCCCAGACAGATCAGGGCGCCCATCGGATCCTTGATCGCGGCCAGCGTCCCGTACGGGGTGTCCTCGCCGGCCATGAGGATCTCCGCGCCCAGCGATTCGGCCTGCTTCACCGTGGCCGCGACATCGTCGACGGTGATGTAGACCTGCCAGAACGACGGCACCCCGGCCGGGAAGAGCTTGACCGAGTCCATGATCCCCGCGTACGACGCCTCGCCGTAGAAGATCTGGCCGTAGCTGTCGGGCCCGACGGCGTCCGGGTCGCCACCGGTGCCGACCTCCTCGATGCGCGCGCCGAGCACGGTCCGGTAGAACTCGACGGACTTGGGGTAGTCCATGCTCTGACACTCGAACCAGTAGGGCGTGCCGTGCTCGCCGAACTCGGTGTACCCCTTGTGATTCTTCGGTTGCCAGAACCCGATCGCCGCCCCCGCGGTGTCGAAGGCCATCAACATCGTGCCCTCCTCGCCGATGGCCATCGGCGGCACCATGATCGAGCCCCCGGCCGACTCGACGGCCTTCACCGTGGCGTCGGCATCCTCGGTGTGGAGGTACACCGTCCAGATGTCGGGCGGCCCGGCGCCTTCCATCACCGGACTGAGACCGGCCACCCGCTTGCCGTTCTTGTGGAAGTTCCGATAACCGCCCATCTCCTCGTCGGGGGCCTCGGCCTCCCAGCCGAAGATCGCGCCGTAGAACTCCTCGGCCCTTGCGGTGTCACTGCTCATCAGGTCGAACCAGATCGGTGCCCCGGAGGGGGCTGCATACTCGGCCATTGCTGGGTCCTCTCTCTTGCTCCGCGGAAATCAATGGACAGCTGCCTGTCGACACCCTTCTGACTGCCAGGGTCGCGCAAACTCATCGGTCGCGGACCGCGTTGTCGGCGAGTCGACTCATATCCACCGGTATCGAGCCATGGCACCCTGGTCGGATGACGACGCATCCGGTGACCGTCGAACGACTTCGCGGCCTGGCGTGGCCCGTGATGCTGGCGGGTGGGCTGCTATTGGTGCTGTTCGCGCAGGTGCAGTGGGGCAGTACCGATGAGGGCGTGGAGCCGTCGATCACCGGGTTGGGACGCGTCACGATCCTGGGCGCCAGCGACGACGATGTCGCGTTCTTCTTCGAGGACAACACCGGCCGCCCGGGCCTGAGCGTGGTGGTGCTCGGTGCCGTGATCGCGGTGGTCGCCGCCCTCGGCTGGTGGCGCCCACGCCTGCGCCCGTCCGCCATCGGCCTGATCGGGCTGGCGTCGGTCATCGTGCTCGTCGTCGGCCTCCGCACGCTGAGCGACCCCGCCGCGCATCTGTTCTCCGACCGCGTGTCCGAGGCGCTCGACGCCGACCTCCCCGACATGCAGGCGGGTTACGGACTGATCGGGACCGTCGTGGTCGCGATCCTGCTCCTGGTCGTCGTCGGATTCTGGGCGCTGAGCACCGCGTGGCCGCGTGCGGGTGCCGCCGACCGAGTCGAGATCAACCGAACCGACGAATCGTCTTGATGTAGCCCATGTCCTTCAGCTTCGTGAATCCGATGGGGACGCCGTTGGGGCCGTAGGCGTTGAACACCCGACCGGCGCCCGCGTAGATGCCGACGTGCCCGGCGTCGCGACCGAAGATGATGATGTCGCCCGGTGCGAGGGCGCGGAACGGGATCGCGTGTCCGACCTTCGCCTGTTGCTGGCTGGTCCGGGGGAGGTGGACGCCGGTCGTGTAGAACGCCCACCGCACCAGCCCGGAGCAGTCCCACGAATGCGGGCCGACGCCGGCCCACTTGTACGGCTTGCCGATCTGGGTGATCGCCGCCCCGAGCGCGTTGAGGCCGACGGTGGTCGGGATCGGCAGATAGATCGGGACCGAACCGGAGGAATCCGACGACCCCGCGGCCGCGGCGTGACCGGTGTCGAGGAGTGGGGAGCCGGCAAGGGGAACACCGACCGACAACGCGGCAGTGAGTGCGATGGTGCAGGTCACGCGCCTGGCGCGCGTCATCGAAACGGACATGACGACAGCTTGGCCGAGGCGGGACGGCGTGTCGTCGGTCGTTCCCCAGGTGTGACGAACGTGTGACCGGTGTGATGCCTGGGGCTTGTGTTATCTAATGGTGCTTAGGTTTCGGTTAACCGATCACCAATAGCCGTCGGGATCGGTGGCGGGCGACTCGGCCGGGATGATGCCCTCGGTGACCCCGTGGTCGATGCTCGCCGACAGCCGGGCGCACGTCGGCATCATCGCTCCGGGTAGCAGCGGGCCGTTCCCGTCGTCGCCGCCGGCGCGCATCTGCTCGAGGCCGAGGCAGCGGTCCCGGGCGTCGGCGTTCCACTGCACGCTGGTGTGGAACGAACTGGTCTTCTTCACCAGCACACAGGCGTGGCATGCCCGGCACTCGATCTCGCGCATCCCGCCCTGCAGGTAGTGCTCGCGGTCGCGGCGGGTGGCCTCGTGAACCCGGGCGAGCCGGTCCGGATCGTTCTGGAAGTCGGGCGCCTTCGCCCAACGGTCGGAACCCCCGGGAGCCCCTGCCATCCGAACCCCTGCCGCCCGGGTCACGTCAGACCTCGGCCTTCTCCGTGGTCTCCGACGCCGTGGATTCCGCAGCCTTCTCGGCCTCCTGGCGGCGCAGGTTCTCCTGGATCTCCTCGTTCCAGCTCTCGAGGGCCTTGGAGGTGTCGATCTCGTACTCGAACCGGCCGGTCATCTCGTCGGTGACGTCGGCCTTGTCGACGTAGAACTGGTCGTACCAGCGGCGGAGCTGGTAGACCGGGCCGTCCTCCTCGACGAGGAGTGGATTGTCGATGCGGGTCTTGTTCTTCCAGATCTCGACGTCCTGAAGGAAGCCCACCTCGACGCCGGCGCTGATCTTGGTGGCCATCTTCGACGCCTGTTCGGCGGTCAGGCCGTCGGGGACCTTGGCCATCACGCCGTACATCAGGACGAAGGAGTTCTCGTCGATCGGGTAGTGGCAGTTGGTGAGGATGGTCTCGACCGCGTAGCCGCCGTAGTACTGGATCATCGGGTTCAACATGTACGACGGGCCGTAATACGCTGCGATCGATTCGAGGCGGCTGTCGCCGTAATTGGTGCCGAGGGTGACGTCGGGCCGGCCGTGCGAATTCATGTACTGCGCGGCGATCTCACCCTCGAAGACGTTCTTGAAGTAATCCGGAAGAGCGAAATGCACGTAGTAGAAGTGCGCCATGTCGACGACGTTGTCGATGATCTCGCGACAGTTGGAGCCCTCGATGACGATGCGGTTCCAGGTCCAGGGCGTCCACTCGTCGGACCCGAATTCCTCGAGTTCGGGGATGATGCACTCATCCGGGGGCGGATTGCCTTCGGGATCGTTGTAGACGAAGATCTGGCCGTTGCGGACCATCGACGGCCACGAGCGCGTCTTGGCGAGCTTCGGGTTGCGCTTGGCGTAGGGCACGCCGGCGCACCGTCCGTTGCCCTTCCACAGCCAGCCGTGGAACGGGCACGCGACGTTGTCGCCCGAGAGCTTGCCCTGGGAGAGGTCGCCGCCCATGTGCCGGCAGAACGCGTCGAGCACGTTCACCTCGCCCTTGGTGTCGACCCAGACCACCAGCTTGGTGCCGAAGATCGTGACGGAGTGGGGCTTGCCGTCGTCGAACTCCTCGTGCAGGCCGAGGCAGTGCCAACCGCGCGCGAAGCGGGTGGGCGGCGCACCCGTGTCGATCTCCCGGATACCCACATCGGCCCCGTCGGAGGCGGCGGCTGCGCTCGGCGCGCCGGGGCTGCTCGGGGTCATCGTCTCGGGTCCTGAAGACATGTGCCCTCTCCTGTCTGTGGCTGGTGTCGCGTCGAAGAACTGTACCCAATACTAGAACACGTTTCAGATTTGTCAGCCCGATCGTCGTCCCGAACGCCGATCGGGCCTGTACATGGGCATAAAGTCCCAGTCCTCGACAGAAATGAGAACGTGTTCTAATCTCGAACTCGATGGGTACAGCGGCCGGCTCGTCCGGCCGAGGAGAGACGAGTAGGAGCAGGCGAGATGCCAGCACAACGGAGCGAAGCCGCCGAGCAGGTCCTGGAGAAGATCAACGTCCTGCTCCCGGAACTCGAGCAGCGTGCGCAGTCGACCGAGGATCTGCGTCGAATCCCCGACGAGACCGTCTCGAGCCTCGAGACCGCCGGCTTCTTCCGGCTGTTGCAGCCCGAGCAGTGGGGTGGCTACCAGGTCGACCCGGTCACCTTCTACGAAGCGGTCCGCCGGATCGCGTCGGCCTGCGGGTCCACCGGCTGGGTGTCGGGCATCATCGGCGTCCACAACTGGCACCTCGCCCTCTTCGACCAGCAGGCGCAGGAAGACGTGTGGGGTTCGGACACCAATGTCCGGATCTCGTCGTCGTACGCGCCGATGGGCATGGGTGAGGTCATCGACGGCGGCTACAAGGTCAACGGTTCGTGGGCGTGGTCGTCGGGTTGCGAGACTGCTGACTGGGTCTTTGTCGGGGGTCCGGTCATCAAGAACGGCAAGCCCGTCGACTTCGTCAGCTTCCTGATCCCGCGTGAGGACTACACGATCAAGGACGTGTGGAACGTCGTCGGTCTGCGCGGCACCGGGTCCAACACCATCGAGGTCAAGGACGTGTTCGTGCCCCGGCACCGCATGCTCAGCATGCGCACGATGTCGATGGGGCAGAGCCCGGGCCTGGAGCGCAACACCGCGCCGGTCTACAAGATGCCCTGGGGCACCATCCATCCCAGCACCATCGCGACGCCGATCGTCGGCATGGCCTACGGCGCCTACCGCGCCCACGTCGAGCACCAGGGCAAGCGGGTCCGGGCCGCCTACGCGGGCGAGAAGGCCAAGGAGGATCCGTTCGCCAAGGTCCGGATCGCCGAGGCCGCCAGTGACATCGACGCCGCGTGGCGCCAGCTGTCGGGCAACCTGCAGGCCGAGTACGACCTCATCCTCGCCGGCGAGGAGGTCCCGATGGAACTGCGGCTGTCCGCTCGACGCGACCAGGTGCGTGCGACCGGACGTGCGATCGCCGCGATCGACCGACTCTTCGAGAACTCGGGCGCCCACGCGCTCGAGAACGGGACACCGATCCAGCGCTTCTGGCGCGACGCCCACGCCGGCCGCGTGCACGCCGCGAACGACCCCGAGCGCGCCTACGTCGCATTCGGCAACGGCGAGTTCGGGATTCCCATCGGCGACACGATGGTGTGACCCTTCGTGACGCTCGCAAGCTCGCTCCTCAGGGAGCAGGGACAAGACAGGATTGATCGAGATGAGTGACAGTCCGATTCGCTCGTTGGGGTACATGAGGATCGAGGCCACCGACATCGAGGCGTGGCGCACCTACGGCCTCAAGGTCCTCGGCATGATCGAGGGCTCTGGTCTCACCGACGGTGCCCTGTATCTCCGGATGGACGATTTCCCGGCCCGTCTGGTCATCGTGCCGTCCGAGCACGACCGGCTCGCCTGCGCGGGCTGGGAGGTCGCGAACGCCGCTGAGTTGCAGGATGTCCGGGATCGGCTGTCGCGTGCGGGTGTGGTCTTCCGTGAGGGCAAGGACGAGGAGGTCGCCGACCGTCGGGTCGCCGAGATGATCGTCTTCGACGACCCGGCGGACAACACCCTGGAGGTCTTTCACGGCGCCGCGCTGGAGCACCGGCGCGTCGTCAGCCCGTACGGGCATCGCTTCGTCACCGAGGAGCAGGGTCTGGGCCACGTGGTGCTCACCTGCTCCGACGACAAGGCGGCGCTCGAATTCTACCGGGACGTCCTGGGATTCAAGCTCCGTGACTCGATGCGCCTCCCGCCGCAGGTGGTCGGCCGCGAAGAGGGCGACGAGGTGCCGTGGCTGCGTTTCCTCGGCTGCAACCCCCGGCACCACTCGTTGGCGTTCCTGCCGATCCCGAACAGCACCGGCATCGTCCACCTGATGGTGGAGGTGGAGAACGCCGACGACGTCGGCCTGTGCCTCGACCGCGCGCTGCGCAAGAAGGTGCCGATGTCGGCGACCCTCGGCCGACACGTCAACGACCTCATGCTGTCCTTCTACATGAAGACACCCGGCGGCTTCGACATCGAATTCGGTTGTGAGGGACGCACGGTGAAGGACGACGAATGGATCGCCCGCGAGAGCACGGCAGTGAGTCTGTGGGGGCATGACTTCAGCGTCGGGTTCAAGGGCTGAGATGCCCTTGTCCGAGATGCCCTCCGGCGCCGCGACCCAGCAGTCCACGCGTTCGCCCTACGGGTCCGCCGATTTCGACTCCCGTCAGTTCCGAACGGCGATGGGCCAGTTCTGTACCGGGGTCACCGTCATCACGACCCTCGACGACGCGGGTAAGCCGGTCGGGTTCGCGTGCCAGTCGTTCGCCGCGTTGTCGCTCGATCCGCCGCTGGTCCTCTTCTGTCCGATGAAGACCTCCCGGAGCTGGAAGGTCATCGAGAAGACGGGCAAGTTCTGTGTGAACGTCCTGTCGAACCGCCAGCAGGACGTCAGCGCCGCCTTCGGCGCCCCCGGCGACGACAAGTTCGCGAACGTCATCTGGGACCCGTCACCGGCCGGTCTCCCCGTCATCCGGCACAGCCTGACCTGGGTCGAATGCGACGTCGAGACCGTCACCGACGGCGGTGACCATCACATCGTCATCGGCCGCGCACTGACTCTCGGAGAAGTGCTGCAGGACAAGCCGTTGCTGTTCTACCGTGGCGGCTACCTGTCGACCGAACACCCGCGGGTCACGCCCGCACAGGCAGAGTTGGAAAATTTCCTCACATGGACGGGCGGGGACACCTGGCTATGACCGTCGACGACGCGACGAGTACCGAGACAGCGACGACCGAGACATCGTCAACCGAAACAACGAGTGGCGCACCGCTGGTCACGCAGCCCCTCCTCGACGCGATCGCGGAGGCCGAGAAGCTGGTCGCATCGGCCGATTTCGCCGAGACCGACCAAGATCTCGCCGAAGGCTACGACTACCTCGCGGGGAGTATCGCCGCCATCGTCCAACTGGTGCGCGCCCGGTCCATCTCCCACCCGAACTTCGTGACGTCCACCGGGCCGTCGACGAAGATGGGCCTGGACAATCCGGACACGCTCTATTATCACGCCGACGTCGAACCCACCGGGACATACCGGGTACGCGGGCGGCGCGGTACCACAACCGATCTCAGCTTCCAGGTCCTGCGCGGCGACTACACGGCCTCGTCGGTACCGGGCGGCGAGGATGCGTTCGACGACCGGCGGCTGACGATCGCCGACGACGGGTCGTTCGAGCTGACCTTCGGCCCACCCATCCCGGATGCGCCGGACGACTACTTCCCGCTCGGCGAGGGCGCGTCGATGCTCGCGGTGCGCGAGGTCTACTCCGACTGGTCCGAACGCAAGGGGTCGATCACCATCGAACGGGTCGACACCATCGGGACCGCGCCGCCGGAGCCGGACCTGGCCCGGGTGTCCCGCCGGTACGCGACGGCCGGCAAGATGCTGACGGCTCGCATCAACACCTGGTTCAACTTCCCGAAGTGGTTCTACCTCGACGAGCCGGTCAACACGTTCACCGAACCGCGGCAGACCCCGGGCGGCCTCAGCACGCAGTTCTCCTCCGTCGGACACTTCCGGTTGGGGCCCGACGAGGCGATGGTGATCACCATTCCGCGGTCCGACGCCCCGTACCAGGGATTCCAGCTCGGCAGCATGTGGTACATCTCGCTGGACTACGTCAACCACCAGACCAGCCTGAACTCCGCTCAGGCGCAGGTGGATCCGGACGGCATGATCCGCATGGTGGTGTCGCATCGTGATCCGGGCGTCGCGAACTGGATCGAGACGACGGGACGGTCGAAGGGCATCCTGCAGTTCCGCTGGCAGCGCAGTGATTCGCCGATCGGCCCGGACCTGGGCCCGACCGCACAGGTCGTCGCTTTCGACGAAGTCGCCGACCATCTGCCGCACCTCGAGCACAACAGGATCGACGCCGACGGCTGGGCGGAGCGGATCGCGGCGCGTCAGCGAGGGTTCGCCGAGAGGATGCTGGGATGAGCGCACAGGGGGGTCTGCTCGCGGACAAGGTCGTCGTGGTCTCGGGTGTCGGTCCGGGACTCGGGCGGTCGATCTGTCTGCGCGCGGCCGCGGAGGGGGCGCGGGTTGTCCTCGCCGCCCGTACGGAATCAAGGCTGAAGGAGGTCGCCGCCGAGATCGACGCCGCCGGCGGGACCAGCCTCGTCGTCCCGGCCGACATCACCGACGACGCCGCCGTCGAGAACCTGGTGGCCACCACCGTCGCCGAGTTCGGCCGGGCCGATGTACTGGTCAACAACGCCTTCGCCCTCCCGTCGATGAAACCGTTGTCCCGCACCGACTTCGATCAGATCGCGAGCAGCATCGACGTCACCGTGCTGGGCACGTTGCGGGTGATCCGCGCGTTCACCGACGCGCTGGGCGAGTCCGACGGCTCGATCGTGAACATCAACTCCATGGTCATCCGGCACTCCGAACCCCGTTACGGCAGTTACAAGATCGCGAAGTCGGCGCTGCTGGCGATGTCGCAGTCGCTGGCCTCCGAACTCGGCGACAAGGGGATTCGCATCAACTCGGTCGCACCGGGTTACATCTGGGACGACCAGCTGAAGTGGTACTTCGGCGAGGTCGCCAAGAAATACGGGATCTCACCCGACGACGTCTACGAGCAGACGGCGTCGAAGTCCGACCTCAAGCGATTGCCGGAGCCGGACGAGATCGCCGACGCCGTCGTGTTCCTCGCCTCGCCGATGGCGCGCGCCATCACCGGGCACACCCTGGACGTGAATTGCGGTGAATACCATGACTAGTGCGGCACGCACTGACGTCGGCACGATCGAAGACCTGCATTCCTCGGCCACTCGCGCCACCGGCCTCGACGACTTCGGGGACACCGAGTACCTGGAGCCGTTGGGCATCCTGCTCGACTCCTACCGCTCCGAGGCGGGGCTGACCGAGATCGGCAGCAAGATGTTCCGCTTCTTCCTCAAGGGCGCGTTGGTCGCCCGGTTGCTCAGCGAGGCGTCGTGGAAGGCGAACCCGGGGTACGCCGACGTCGAGGTGACGCGGCCGATCTTCGTGACCGGCCTGCCGCGCACGGGAACGACTGCGCTGCACCGACTCCTGGCCGCCGATCCGGCGCACCAGGGCGTCGAGATGTGGCTCGCCGAGTTCCCGCAGCCCCGGCCGCCGCGCGACACCTGGTCCGACAACCCCGTCTACCAGCAGATCCAGGCCGGATTCGAGCAACATCACGTCGAGAATCCCGAGTTCATGGGGTTGCACTACATGGACGCCGGCGAGGTCGAGGAGTGCTGGCAGCTGCTCCGCCAGAGCGTCATGTCGATCTCGTACGAATCCCTCGCGCACATCCCGACCTACTCGAGGTGGCTCGCCCAACAGGACTGGACGCCGGCGTATCTCCGACACCGCAAGAACCTGCAGCTGATCGGGCTCAACGACCCCGGCAAGCGGTGGGTGCTCAAGAACCCCAGCCATCTGTTCGCGCTCGACGCGCTCATGGCGGCGTACCCGGATGCCCTGGTGATCCAGACGCACCGGCCGCCCAGCACTCTCATCGCGTCGATGTGCAGCTTGGCCGAACACGCCACCCCGGGATGGTCGACGACGTTCACCGGCGAGCAAGTGGGCCAGGACCAGCTCGAGCTGTGGTCACGCGGACTCCGTGAGTTCTCCACCGCACGGAAGCGGTACGACCCGGCCCAGTTCCTCGACATCGACTTCACCGATCTGCGCAACGACCCGATGGGCACCGTCGAGCGGGTGTACGCGGCGCTGGACACCCCGATGTCGGAGGACGCGCGTGCGGCGGTGACCGCGCTCGACGAGGAGAGCCGGTCGGGTGCGCGCAAACCGAAGCACCGGTACCAGCTCGCCGATTACGGACTCGACGAGGCAACGGTCGAGGCGGCCTTCGCCGTCTGACCCACAGGCCGCCCGTCGGTCGTTCTACAGTGCTTCGCATGGCAGAACCGGAGAACCGACAGTCGGCAGAGGGACTGAGCCGGCTCATCGCATTCGCCGACGCGGTGGTCGCGATCGCGCTGACCCTGCTGGTGCTCCCGCTCGTCGACATCGCGAACGACCTGCGCGAGGATTCGTCGGTCGCGGACGTGGTGTCCGACAACTCGATCGAACTGGTCAGCTTCATCATCAGTTTCGGCGTCATCTGGATTTTGTGGCGCCAGCACCATCAGACGATGGAGTACTTCCGCGCCTACGACCGCACGCTGATCAACCTCCACTTCATCTGGTTGCTCACGATCGTGGCGCTGCCCTTCGCGACGGCCCTCATCGACGGCGCCCACATCGAACAGGCCAACATCCTCTACATCGGTGTGCTGGCCGTCTCGGTCGGCTCGCTCATCGGGATCGCCGAATGGGGCCGTCGGCACCGGGAACTGCTCGCCGACGACGACGCCACCGACCGATGGGTTGCCTCGTCGAGCGGAGTCGCCACTTTCATCATCCTCGCGGTCGCACTGGGCGTCGCGATCGTGTTCCCGCGCAGCGGAAATCTGCCGCTGTTCCTACTGCTGCTGACCGACCCGGTCGAGCGGCTGCTCGCCCGGTGGCGGCCGCGGCGACACTGAGGTCGGTCAGCGCAGTGCGCGGGCCGCTTCGGTCACCGCGGTGTGCGGGGCACCGAACATCTGCGACGTGGCCTGTGCGCGTTTGAAATAGAGCTGGATGTCGTGCTCCCAGGTGATGCCGATGCCGCCGTGCAGCTGGATGGCCTCGCCCGCGACACGACGATAGGCATCGGAGCAGTACACGTGGGCGGCCAGCGCCAGATCGGCGGCATCCGGGTCGTCGGCGGCGAGGGCGGCCACGGCGGCGCGGGAGATCGACCGCGCCGTCTCGACCAGCACGTACATGTCGGCCATCCGATGCTTGAGGGCCTGGAACGAGCCGATGGTGCGCCCGAACTGCTTGCGGGACTTGGTGTAATCGACCGTGAGGTCGAGCGCTCGCTGCGCGCCCCCGACCTGCTCGGCGGACAGCAGGGCCCAGGCGAGCGCACGGAGCCGGGACGCGAGATCGTCCGGCGCGGGGATCGCCGCGGACGCCACCTCGTCGAAGCGCACCGAGGACAGCGCCCGGGTCGGGTCGAGGACGGGCATCGGCGACACCGAGACGCCGTCCGCATCGGCGGCCACCTCGTGCAGGGTCAGGTGTGTCCCGGGGCCGGCCGCGAGCACGAGGAGCACGTCGGCCGACTCGCCGTCGACGACGAAGTGGGCTGTCCCGGTGAGGAGTCCGGCGTCGGCACGCACACCGGGGGTCTGCCAGCCGCGTTCACCGGCCCAGCACACCGCCGCGGTCCGCTCGCCGGCGGCCAGGGCGGGCAGAAGTCGCGACGACGCGTCGTCGTCACCCGCGAGCAGGATCGTGCCGGTGGCGAGTGCGGAGCCGAGCGCGGGGACGGGACTCAGTGCGGCGCCCAGTTCTTCGAGCACCGCGGCCGACTCCATCCATGACGCCCCGGCACCGCCGAATCGCTCGGGGACAGCAAGCGCGGCGACCCCGATCTCGGTGCACAGCGTCTGCCACAGGGTCGAGTCGATGCGCCCGGGAGCGCACATGGCCGCGCGGACCGTGGTCGAATCGCCCCGGCGACGCAGGAGATCCCGCACCGTCTCGACGAGTGCCTCCCGTTCCTCCGCGCCGATGGCCGGGCTTTCGATGCCGGTACTGACGGTCACAGCGTCTCCAGGATGCGTTGGCGGTGTACGGCAGGGGAGCCCCAGGCGTTGAGCAGCGCCCGGGTCTTGGTGATGTACAGCGAGATGTCGTGCTCGGCGGTGTACCCGATCGCCCCCATCACCTGCAGCGAGCGGCGGGCCGACAGGTCGGCGGCCTCGGCGGCCGCGACCTTCGCCGCCGAGATGTCGCGCGAGACGTCGGTGCCCTCCGGCACCTGGCCGTCGACGCCGAGGGCGGCTGCGTGAACGAGGGGGCGGGCCATCTCGATGGCGATCGCCACGTCGGCGAGATGATGTTTGACGGCCTGGAACGACCCGATCGGTCGGCCGAACTGCTTGCGCGACTGCGCGTATTCCGAGGCGATGGACAGCATCGCCTGACCCAGGCCGAGCAGCTGAGCAGCCGTGGCCAGTGCGCCCGCGTCCGCGGCGTCGGACGCATCGACCCCGGTGGCCAGGACGTCGCCGGCGGTGACCCGCGACAACGTCCGGGTGCTGTCGATCGAGGGCTCGGTGCTCTGCACGGTGGCCCGCGAGAGCACTCCGTCCTCGACGAGGTAGACATCGGCGGCGGCGGTGTCGGCGGCCAACGGCTGGAGCGGTCCGATCGCGCAGGTCGCCAGCCGTCCCTCGGCGAGGTCGCTGAGCGGGCCCAACACGTCGGCGTCGTGCAGCAGGATCGGCAGCACGGCGACGCTCTCGACGATCGGGCCCGGGGCACAGTGGCGTCCGAGTTGCTCGACGGCGACGACCATCTCGACGGCCCCGGCGCTGCTGCCGCCGTGTGACTCGTCGATCAGGAGTCCGCTGATGCCCGCGTCGGCCAGCTGTGAGTAGACCTTGGCGACGGCCGCGCGGTCACCGGCCGCCCAGGCGCGCGTGGCGGTCGGCATGTCGGCCTTGCCCAGCATGGCGTCCACCGTCGAGGCGAGGTCGGTGTGGATGTCGGAGAGTCGGAAGTCCATGATGATCACCGATCTCCACGGGGAAGGCCGAGCAGGCGCTCGGCGATGACATTGCGTTGGATCTCGTTGGTACCCGCGTAGATCGGCCCGGACAACGAGAAGAGGTAGCCGTCGGTCCACCGGTCGTCGAGCTCGGCGGCCGGGCCCTGCAGGTCGAGGGCGGTCTCGTGGGCGGCGATGTCCCACTGCGACCAGAACACCTTGTTGATCGACGACTCCATGCCGAGCGAACCACCGGCCGCAAGACGACTCACCGTCTGATACGTGGACAGCTCGTAGGCTCGCGACCCGATCCACGCATCTGCCACGCGCGCATCGGTGTTCGCCGTCGACGGGACGTCGTCCCGGTTCGACCGCCACAGTTCGACGAGGCGGTCGGTGGTGGCCAGGAACCGGCCGGGTGCGCGCAGCGACAGCCCGCGTTCGTTGGCGGCGGTGCTCATCGCGACCCGCCACCCGTTGTCCACCTCGCCGATGACACCCGACTCGCCCGGATTCGACGGATCGTCGGGGACGAAGACGTTCTCCAAGAACAGCTCTGCGAACCCGGCCTCGCCGTCGAGCTGTGCGATCGGCCGGACGGTCACGCCCTCGCTGCGCAGGTCGAACATGAAGTAGGTGAGACCTTTGTGGCGCTGCGCCTGTTTGTCGGTGCGGAACAGGCCGAAGGCCCGATCGGCGAAACTCGACCGCGAACTCCAGGTCTTCTGACCGTTGAGCAGCCAGCCGCCGTCGGTGCGAACGGCGGTCGACCGCAGCGAGGCGAGGTCGCTCCCGGCCTCGGGTTCGCTCCACGCCTGACCCCAGATGTCGTCGGCGTTGGCCATCCGCGGCAGGATGCGTTCCAGCTGAGCAGGACTCGCGTGCTCGAACAGGGTGGGTGCGAGCAGGAAGATGCCGTTCTGGCTCACGCGTCCGGGAGCACCCGAACGGTAGTACTCCTCTTCGAAGATGACCCAGTGCAGCAGCGGGGCATCGCGGCCGCCGTATTCCTCCGGCCAGCTGACGACCGACATCCGGTCGGCGGCCATCGTCCGCTCCCATTCGCGGTGCGCCTCGAATCCCTCGGCGGTGTCCATCGACGGAAGCGGTTCGCGCGGAACATGATCGGCCAGCCAGGCGCGGACCTCGGCGCGGAAGGCGTCGGCGGCGTCGTCGAACAGCAGGTCCATGTCAGCTCCCCGATCCCGCGGCGGCGCCGGTCGACGCCGACGCCTTCATCGACTTCGCGTCCATCCCGCCGAGGGAGTCGCCACCCGCCTCGGAGTTCGCCGCGTGCGCGAAGTGGTGCCAGCCGAACACCGAATCCATCGAGTTGCGCAGTCCCATCTGGTCTTCGCAGATGTTGACGGCCTTCTTGCTCAGGAAGAGCCCCTGCATCGGCATGGCGACGGCCTTCTCGGCGATCTCGTTGACCTTGGTCTCGAGGGCGTCCCGGGGAACGACGTGGTTGACCATGCCCCAGTCGGCCGCCTGCGTCGCGGTGAAACGTTCACCGGTGAAGAGGATCTCCTTCGCCCGGCGCGGGCCGAGCACGAAGGCGTGGGCGAAGTACTCGACGCCGGGGATGCCCATGCGGGCGACCGGGTCCGAGAAGAACGCGTCATCGGAGGCGACGATGAAGTCGCAGATCCAGGCGAGCATGAGACCGCCGGCGATGCACGCGCCATGGACCTGGGCGATGAGGGGTTTGGGGATGTCGCGCCAGCGGCGGCACATCCCCATGTACACCTCCATCTCGCGGGCGAGACGCTGGTCGGCACCGGTCTTGTCGGTGTGGTCCCAGTGCAGGACGGCCGCGTTCTCGTAGTAGGTGTCGAAGTCGCGTTCGGGGGTGCCGATGTCGTGTCCGGCCGAGAAGTGCTTGCCGTTCGCCCGCAGCACGATCACCTTCACCGAGGCGTCGTCGACGGCCTTGCGGAACGCGGCGTCGAGCGAATAGGTCATCACCGAGTTCTGCGCGTTGCGGTACTCCGGGCGGTTCAGCGTCACATAGGCCACCGCGCCGTCGGGGCCGCCGGTCTCGTAGGCGACCGGTGAGGTATCCGGGCCCAGATCGTCGGGTCCGAGCGGAGGTGGGATGACGGCGTCACTCATGCCCCCGAGACTAACCTAGCAAGTGCTTGGTTGGTAGTCGGTGTGGGTGATCGCCGGGGTCAGAAGTGCGGTGTGGGGCGATAGGTGAGCTCCTGGATCCGGCCGTCGAGGAGGCGGCTGTCGTCGGCATCATCTCGGCGAACTCGCGAAACATGTTGGCGACGATCACCATTCGATGTTTCCTCTGCTGTTCAGCCCTAAAGAACTCCATAACCCCTGCTCCCTGAGGTGTGAGGAGCGCAAGCGACGAGCCACGAAGGGCGGGCGAGCATCGAACATGGCCCTTCGTGGCTCGCTTCACTCGCACCTCAGGGAGCATGAACAGAACGCTCTCGAGCGTTGTCTGCCGGTCACATGTCGGGGCAGCGCAAGTTCCGTCGAAGTGGCGCCGTTGTGTCGGCCTGCAGCGTTGCAGGTCTTGCGTGGACTACGAAAGAACACTCTTAAGCGTCCACATCTCTGCTCCCTGAGGTGCGAGCGAAGCGAGCCACGAAGGGCTCCGCAACCTGTCTCACCAGGCCCTTCGTGGCTCGTCG